>JAISUA010000008.1 GCA_031272305.1 Clostridioides sp. | reverse complement strand
TCTTATTTAGGTAATCCAGTTGTTTGGGTTGTATATGGAGCAATATTTGTATACTATATAGCTGCAACTTTGTTCCCTATAGACAAAATAATAGGTAAAATATACCCTATATTTGGTGCAATACTATTATTATCAGCAGTAGGAGTTGGATTTGGTTTGTTTTTCAAAGGTTATCAACTAGATAATCTATCAATGTCAAATTGGATGGGTACTCATCCTCAAGGTATACCTATTCTACCTATATTCTTTGTAACTGTTGCATGTGGTATAGTATCTGGATTCCACTCAACACAAGCAACTTTGATAGCTAGATCTGTTACAAGTGAACGTCAAGGTAGAGGAATCTTCTATAATTCAATGATACTTGAAGGTCTAATAGCTATGATTTGGGCAGCTGCTGCTATGGGTATGTATAACAAAGGTATCGATAATTCACTTGTTGGTACAATTTCTGTTGTAGGTTTAGTAGCAAGAGATTTGCTTGGAAACTTTGGAGGTATAATCGCTGTTCTAGGAATAATTGTTCTTCCTATAACTTCTGGTGATACTGCTTTGAGATCTATGAGACTTATATTAGCTGAATACTTCCATTTAGATCAAACAGTTAAGAAAAATAGACTTAGTATATCAATTGCAATATTTGTTGCAGTTGCAGCTATACTTCTATTTGCAAAATCAAACGATGCTGGCTTCAATGTTCTATGGAGATATTTCGCTTGGAGCAATCAAACAGTAGCAACATTCGCTTTCGCAATGATAAGCGTATATTTAATTGAAAAAAATAAAAACTGCTTGATATCTTTGCTTCCTGGAATGTTCTACGCATTTATAGTTACAACTTATATCGTTAATGCAAAAATAGGATTTAATTTAAGTTATAATATATCTTATATAATAGGTTGTATAGGTTCATTAGCTTATTGTACAGCTATAATAAAATACGGAAATGCAAGAAAGAAATCTTTACAAATAAATTCTAATTTATAGATAGAATTTACCAAGATGATTTATTTTAAGATAAACAGAATTTACCAAGATGATTTATTTTAAGATAAATAGAATTTACCGAGATGATTTATTTTAAGATAAATAGAATTTACCGAGATGATTTATTTTAAGATAAATAAAATTTACTGAGATAATTTATTTTAAGTATATTAAGAAAAGATGAGATATCTTTAATAAAAAAAAGAAACGCTCTTTATCAATTTTTATTTGATAAAGTCGTTTCTTTTTTTATCATAAGATTTTTACGACATTTACAGTTTAATGCTACTAGATCCATATAGGAATGGATATCGTCATTTGAGTTTCAATCATAAGTTGAGATAATATATTATATAATCTCTATAATTAAGAAATCCTATCTCAAAAAACTATATTTTTTCCTATATTAAACTTTTCACCCTAGGCCTTCGTGCCTTAAATCCTTGACTATATATATTATGCACTAAGAAATTTTTTATTACATTAATTTTATTTCACTTCCTGCAAAATCTTATTTAAACTTCTTACAAGTCGTATTTTTTTTCTTAGTAAAACAATAATACTATCCTTATATTAAGTTTTTCATTTTTTTATATACAAACAAGCTACAAGCTGACATTATCGTACCTTTCAAAATGTTAAATGGAACTATTATATACAACACAAGTGTAAATAGGTTAGTTATGTTTTTATTTATAGCAGACCCCATATTAATTATAGCTTCAAGCCCCATAATTTGACCGTAAAAAGGAAGTAGTATGAAGTAATTAACCAAACCACCTACAATAGCCATTGATATTGTTGCAAATATCATTCCTTTTACAAGACCTTTGTTATCTTTGCTTTTTCTAAAAGTAGTGCAAATAACGAAAACGTATGTTCCACCTGCCAATATATTTGCAAGTTCTCCTACTCCACCTGTATGAGATGCAGTTACAAGGTGAATTACATTCTTTATAACTACAATTCCAACTCCTACAAATGGTCCAAAACTCATTCCACCAATTATAGCTGGAATATCTGATATATCTATTTTTAGAAATTCAGGAAATAATCCAGGAATAGGTGTTTCGATGTACATAAGAATAAAAGAAATAGCAGACAATAGAGAAATCAAAATCATTGCTTTTGTATTTATCTTTTTTGTTGAATATTTTTTGTTGTCACTGTTATATTGAATATTTGACCCCTCCTTATTAATATTTTTACTTAGATTTTCCACACTGGAAAAACCTTCATTCCTTAAATTTGTTTTTATTGCGTTTTGTTCATTCATCTTTTTTACCTCCAATAATATTTACAATAAAACAAGTATTTTATTGCGAAATTTATTTTTTATTTTCGAAATAAAAAAACTCGAAGATCGAATTCTTCGAGTGATGAACGCATTAAAATCTACTTTATGCTTTCTCTTCTTCCATCCAGACTTTACTGTCGGCTTTGGAATCTCACCAAATCAACTGCTATGCAGGTCGCGGGCTATACCGCCGGTAGGGAATTGCACCCTGCCCTGAAGATAGTTATTCAATTACAGATGATTATAGTACTTAATTTTGAATATGTCAACAGATAAATACCGATTGTTTTTGATATACTGTATTTGTGATAATCGATTCTCGCTCCTCGGATAAAGAAAATATGATATACTAGATAAACGAAATAAGAGAGAAGGAATACTATGTACGCATATTTAAAAGGAATCATTACCAAAATTACTGCCAAATACATTGTTCTTGAAACCA
>JAISUA010000261.1 GCA_031272305.1 Clostridioides sp. | reverse complement strand
AAGGCAGACTTTTCGTACTTCCTGCTGGATCTAAAAGAGCAAGCCTTGCACATATAATAAGGACTGAAATGAAAGGCCTTGTAAGATTAATGTATAGGATAGAATACAAAAGCAGAAACTATAAATAAAACAAAAATAAAACAATAATAAAACTGTAAAAGAAGATTGTAAAACAAAAGATAAAGTTGTAAAAACTAAGGAAAGTTTGAAAAACAAAAAACAAAATTGTAAGACAAAACAAAACTATAAAACAAAAAATGAAATTGCAAAACAAAACTATAAAACAAAAACAAAACTATAAAACAAAAAATTGAAAAACAAAGAAAAACCTCGGAATACAGATAGAATGAAACTATCAATAAAAACCGAGGTTTTTGTTTATTTCAAGACGCCTCTGCGTTCTTTTATCATTTTATTTTTAAGTTCCCACAATTCCATTGACATATCAACATAATATTTATGAGGATAGTGGAAACGTTTCATTTCCTCCCAAAGCGTGTCAAGTTGTTCTATACAGTAATTTTTAGATTCTTTAGCACTTGGAAGTTCGTATACAAGCTCTCCTTTTTTAAATATAGGAGTAAGTAGTGGAACAGCAGTAAAGTTAGATACTACTTTTCGTTTTGTAATATCTTTTGGATCGAACAATTCGTATGGAGCTGATGGAGTTTCTTCATTTTCCAACAATATAACATCAGCAATTGATTTATTAGTATTATTATCAATGAGTCTGAAAGTTTTCTTTGCACCAGGAATTGTGATTTTGTCTACATTTTCGCTGATTTTAATCCTTGGTTCAATTTTAGAATCTTTTTCGATAGCAACTAGTTTGTAAACACATCCAAAAACAGGCTCATTTCCACCTGTGATAAGATTTTCGCCAACTCCAAACGTATCAATAGGTGCATTTTGGTCGGCAAGTAAATCAAAAATTTTGTATTCATTTAGCGAATTGGATGCGATAATTTTAACATCTTGCATACCAGCAAGGTCGAATAATTTCCTAACACGTTTTGATAAATATGCAAGGTCACCACTGTCAAGTCGGATCGCTTTAAGTCTTTTTCCCATTGGTTCGAGAATCTCTTTATGAACACGAATAGAAGCAGGAATACCACTTTCTAGTACATCAAAAGTATCCACTAAAAAAACTGCATTATCAGGAAATGCTTTTGCATAAGCTTTGAACGCTTCATAATCGCTATCGTATTTTTGTACAAAACTATGTGCCATTGTTCCACTTACAGGTATTCCCCATTTTACACCAGCTTCAACTACAGATACTCCATTGAATCCTCCAATATAGGCAGCCCTTGATCCCCATAGTGCAGCACTATCTCCTTGAGCACGTCTTGCACCAAATTCTAGCAAATTTTTGTCTTTAGCACTGTGTCTGATTCTACTTGCTTTTGTGGCTACAAGAGATTGATAATTGACACTGTTTAGAAGTTTTACTTCTATAATATCTGCCTGCCATTTTGGACCTCGAACAGTCATAATAGGTTCATTTGGAAATATAGGTGTACCTTCAACTACACTACTAATATCACATTCTAATTTGAAATTTCTAAGTGCATCTATATATTTATCACAGCAACCTAATTCTTCTTTAAGAAATTTTAATTCTTCTTCTTCAAACTTGATATTTTTGATGTCTTCTATAACTTTTTCAAGTCCTGCAAAAATTGCATAACCTGCTTTTTGAGGAATTTTTCGAAAGAAAAGATCAAAGTAAGATATTTCATTTTGTCTGCCTTCTAAAAATTCCACATTTCCCATTGTAAACTCGTAACAATCTGTAAAGGTTGCCTTCATTTTGAATACCTCCATTAAGGAATTTGAGCAATTAGATAACTAATTTTAGCGTCATCATTTATTCCATTTTGTTACATTATACTGTAAAGAAGAAAAAAAATAAAGATGAGAGTAGCAATATTTTTATTTAATATTGAAATTTATAGAGAAAGAATTTATACTTTAAATAAAGTAAGAAGAATAGATAAAATAAAGTAAAGTAAGAAGAATAAATATGTATTATTTAAAATTAATTTTTTTTATTACAATTTAATAAATTTATTTATTAGATGAGATATAAACTTTAAAAAGAAAAGGATTTTAAAAAAAAGAAAGGAAGAATATATGTATATATTATTAAACGACCAAATGGTCGACAGTGAAGAACTGCAAGAAACAATTGAAAAACAATCAAACTTTAACGTAGATACAGACCTATCAAAAGCCACAAAAAGAGAAGATGTACTTGCCTACAAACTATCAATAAACTTAGAAAATTTGATTCAAAAGGATAATATCAATGAAATACAAGAAAGTTTAAATACAACACAAAAAATAGACACAACTACTGAAATTGATTCTACAAATTTATATGATATTCAAAACACAACTAGAAATAACAATATCAATGAAAAAAATTATATAAATTCAAAGGAATTAAAAAAAATAGATATAGAAGAATTAGATGACGAAACGTTCGACTTGTTAATGAGCTCAGCAGAAGAAAAAACAAAAATAATACAAACGTTATTGCCTTCAAATACAATACTACAAGCTTATGCTTACAAAATAGATAGCGATGATAACACATTAAAAATACTAATAGCAATAGCTCATAGAACATTAGGAAACTTAAAATTAAACGACGTTATAAAAAGACTAAAAAAAGAAGTCGATTGATTTTACAACTTATATCGATTGATTTTACAACTTATATCTAAGAATCAAAAAATAAGAGAGTTTATTGAAAGATTCAATTGAGACTTGCGTTAACACGAAGAGTGCGAGAAAGGACTGAACAGAGAGAAAAAATGAATCTTTTATGTGAATTCAATATAAAATTAAAAAAAATAAATTGTTAATTTTATATTGAATTCACACAATAAACTAAAATTCAATGCACAAGCTAGAATTATGAAGTAAAAGCGAATATTATATATTGTTTTTAATACATTTGTACGTATTTATCTTATAAATTAAGTAATTTTAAAAAATGGGTTTAAAAATAAAGCAAAATAGTATATAATCTATATTGTTACTCTAATAAAGAAGGAGAATGATAAAAAATGCTTAAAAAATTTAATAAAGTCCTTGTAGCGAATAGAGGAGAAATTGCTATAAGAATTTTCAGAGCTTGTGCTGAACTTGGAATCAAGAGTGTTGGTATTTACAGCAAAGAAGACAAATACAGTTTATATAGAACGAAAGCAGACGAATCTTATTTAATAGGAGAAGATAAAGGACCTATTGAAGCATATTTAGATATTGATGGAATAATCGACCTTGCAAAGAGAAAGAAAGTAGATGCTATACATCCTGGATATGGATTTTTAGCTGAAAATGCAGAATTTGCACGTAGATGTGAACAAGAAGGAATTACATTTATAGGACCTTCTGCTGAGATTATGCACAGAATGGGAGATAAAATCAATTCTAAGAAGGTTGCACATGAAGTAAATGTACCTACAATTCCAGGAGTTGACAAAGCAATCAAAACTCCAAAAGAAGCAATAGAAGTAGCTAGACAAATTGGTTATCCAATTATGCTGAAAGCATCAAATGGTGGTGGCGGAAGAGGTATGAGAATCGTAACAAAAGAAGAAGATCTTGTACTAGAATACGAAACTGCTTGTAGCGAATCAAGAAAAGCATTTGGAGAAGATTTAATATTTATCGAAAAATATATAGCAGATCCAAAACATATAGAAGTACAAATACTTGGTGATAATTATGGAAATGTTGTTCATTTGTACGAAAGAGATTGCTCTGTACAAAGAAGACATCAAAAAATTATTGAATATGCACCAGCATTTTCTTTGCCAGACGAAGTAAGAGAATCAATCTGTGCTGATGCAGTAAAAATAGCAAAACACGTTGGCTATTCAAATGCAGGTACACTTGAATTCCTTGTAGATGCAAGTGGAGAACACTATTTCATAGAAATGAACACAAGAGTGCAAGTTGAACATACAGTTACAGAAATGATCACAGATATTGACATAGTTCAAAGTCAAATATTAATCGCAGAAGGACACGCACTTGATAGCGAAATGATTGCAATCAAATCTCAAGATGATGTCCAAGTAAAAGGTTTTTCTATACAATGTAGAGTAACAACAGAAGATCCAACTAAGAATTTTATGCCTGACACAGGAAAAATACAAGTATATAGAACTGGTTCAGGATTTGGTATAAGACTTGATGGTGGAAACGGTTACACAGGAGCTACTATCAGTCCATATTATGATAGCTTACTTGTAAAAACAATTTCTCATGGTAGAACATTCAGAGGAGCTATAGCTAAGACTTTGAGATCTTTGAGAGAATTCAGAGTAAGAGGAGTAAAAACAAACATAGGATTTCTTATCAATGTTTTAAATAATGAAACTTTCCAAAAAGGAATGTGCAGTACGAAATTTATTGATGAAAATCCAGATTTATTTGATATACAAGAAAGTAAAGATAGAGGAACAAAGATACTTCAATTCATAGGTGATGTTATTGTCAACGACAACAAATGTCAACCAAAACCTTTTTTTGATTCTATTCACGAACCAAGACTAGACAGAGAAGCAAAGGCGATAGAAGGAAGTAGAGTTAAATTTGAAAAATTAGGAAAATCAAAATATATAGAAACAATAAAGAATGAAAAGAAACTTCTTTTAACAGATACAACTATGAGAGATGCTCATCAATCACTTCTTGCAACAAGACTTAGAACACATGATTTGTTGAAAGCAGCTCCAGCAACAGAAAAGTACCAAAAAGATTTATTCTCAATTGAAATGTGGGGAGGAGCAACATTCGACGTTGCTTATAGATTTCTAAAAGAATCTCCATGGAAAAGACTTGAAAAACTTCGTGAAGAAATACCAAGTGTAATGTTCCAAATGTTGCTTAGAGCATCAAATGGAGTTGGATACAAAAATTATCCAGACAATGTAATATCAGAGTTCACAAAATTATCAGCAGAGACAGGAATAGATGTATTTAGAATCTTCGATTCATTGAACTGGGTTGAAAATATGAAACCATCTATAGCTACAGCTCTTGAAACAGGTAAAATAGTAGAAGCAGCTATGTGTTACACTGGAGATATACTTGATGTTACAAAGACAAAATACAATCTTGAATACTATATAAAAATGGCAAAAGAACTGGAAAGTTTAGGTGCAGATATCATAGCTATCAAAGATATGTCAGGACTTTTGAAACCATATGCAGCATATACACTTATCAAAGCTCTTAAGGAAAATGTAAAAACACCTATTCATCTTCACACTCACGATACAAGTGGAAATGGTGTAGCTACTTGCCTTATGGCTGCGGAAGCAGGTGTTGATATAGTAGACTCTGCTCTTGAATCAATGGCTGGAATTACAAGTCAACCATCAATCAATGCTATCATAGAAGCTCTTAAAAACACAGAAAGAGATACAGGAATAGATTTGTATGGTTATGATGAACTTACAAGCTATTATAGAGATTTGAGAAAAGTATATGGAAAATTTGAAAGTGATCTAAAAACTTCATATGCAGAAATTTATCAATATGAAATTCCTGGAGGTCAATATACAAATTTAAAACCACAAGCAGACAGTTTAGGACTTGTGAATAGATTTGATGAAGTAAAACGCAACTACAAAGAAGCAAACGACATACTTGGAGATATAATCAAAGTAACACCATCTTCAAAAGTTGTAGGTGACTTGGCAATATTTATGACTAAGAACAAACTTACAAAAGAAAATATAATCGAAGAAGGTAAAAACTTATCATTCCCAGATTCAGTAGTTGACTATTGCAAAGGTATGATTGGTCAACCAGAAGGTGGAGTACCAAAACAACTTCAAGAAGTTGTACTAAAAGGAGAAGAAGCTATAACAGTAAGACCTGGAACACTTCTTCAACCAGCTGATTTTGATGCAGATAGAAAATATCTTGACGAAAAATTCGGTATTACTACAACACATAGAAAC
>JAISUA010000146.1 GCA_031272305.1 Clostridioides sp. | reverse complement strand
GATATACTTTTACAAGAATAAAAAGAATGCTAAATAACATCATGCTTGGAATAACAAAGGAACAAATATTTAAATTGAAAGAAATTAAGTCTTTTCCATATTGTAGAGTATTAGCTTTTAACGATAAAGGCAGAGAGATTTTAAAAGAGATAAAGAATAATTCAGAGATTGAAGTTATAACAAAATTCTCAAATACAAGATTTAATCAAAATAATGAAATATATTCTATGCTAATTGAATCGGATATAAAAGATACAAATATTTACAATAGCATTGTTTTAGCCAAAAAAAATAATAAAACAAATAATTTTAAAGGACCTGTTGATTATTATATAAGTCCATTTTATAGAAAATATTAAAAACACAAATGTTAGTTTGAAAGATTTGTATGTTTTTTTAAACACCAAAGAAACTAATCTTAGAGTTTGTGTAAAAAGAAGATACTTATAAAAAACTTGGAGGAACAAAATGTCAGAAGAAAATAAAAAGGTAGGACTTTTTGAGAGATTAAAAAATGGTATATCTAAAGCAAAAGAAGGTATTACAGGAAAGATAGATAATATCATAAAATCGTATTCAAAAGTAGATGAAGAATTGCTTGAAGATTTAGAGGAAGTTCTGATTACATCTGATGTTGGAGTAAACACAACAATGGATATAATAGATAAGTTGAGATTAAAAATTAAAGAAAATAAGATAGTAGAACCTATCGAAGTAAGAGAAGAACTAAAAAATATAATAACAGAAATTTTATCAGAAGGTTCTTCAAAACTTGATATTGAACCATCACCTTGTATAATACTTGTAGTTGGCGTGAATGGTGTTGGAAAAACAACAACAATAGGAAAGCTTGCTATGAGATACAAAAACGAAGGTAAAAAAGTACTTCTTGCAGCAGCTGATACATTTAGAGCAGCAGCTACTGAACAACTTGATATTTGGGCTAAGAGAGCAAATGTGGATATAGTAAAACATCATGAAGGAGCAGATCCAGCTGCAGTTGTTTTCGATGCAATAAGTGCAGCCAAAGCTAGAAAAGCTGATTTAATTATTTGTGATACTGCAGGAAGACTTCACAACAAAACAAATCTGATGAATGAATTAAGTAAAATGTTCAAAATAATTGACAGAGAATTTTCACAAGCTAAGAGAGAGATACTTTTAGTTGTAGATGCTACAACAGGACAAAACGCTGTATCACAAGCAAAATCATTCAAAGATGTATGTGATATAACAGGTATAGTGCTTACAAAGTTAGATGGAACTGCAAAAGGTGGAGTAGTTTTGGCCGTAAAATCAGAGCTTGATGTGCCAGTAAAATTAATAGGAGTAGGAGAACAAGCAGAAGATTTACAAGATTTCGATGCAAAACTATTTGCAAATGCACTTTTTGAATAAAATTTAAAATATGTGAATAAAGAGTTGACATTTGTTCAATATTAATATAGAATATAAAACTGTAAAGTAATTATACTTTACAGTTTTATATTGGAAGTGTATAATTATGAATGTAGAGAAAATGGTTGAAGTCGGATTACTATTTGAACAATATAAAAATTTACTTACACAAAAACAAAAAGAAGTAGTTAGTTTATATTATGAAGAAGATCTTTCTCTAGGAGAGATCAGTGAGATTCTAGGAGTTTCAAGACAGGGAGTGTACGATAATTTAAAACGCTCTGAAAAAATATTAAACGATTATGAGGAAAAGATTCATTTGCTATCTACACTAAAAGATTTTGATGAAAATCTAAAAAAAATACAAGAAATATTAGAAGATATAAAGATGAATCTACAACAAAACAGCATAAGTGAATATTTATTTCCCAAGTTAGAAGAGATAGATATTATTTGTAAGGGGTTGATAAAGTGATATTTGAAGGATTATCAGACAAACTTCAAAACGTTTTTGGAAAACTGAAATCAAAAGGAAAGTTGACTGAAAGTGATATAAAATCTGCAATGAGAGAAGTAAAGCTTGCACTTCTTGAAGCAGATGTCAATTTTAAAGTAGTAAAGAATTTTATAAACAGTGTCCAAGAAAGATGCAATGGACAAGAAGTCATGCAAAGTTTGACTCCTGGACAACAAATAATAAAAATCGTAAATGACGAGTTGACAAAACTTATGGGAGATGTCAATGCTAAGATAGCAATTTCTTCGAAACCTCCTACTATTGTGATGTTAGTGGGTCTACAAGGTGCAGGAAAGACGACTATGTCAGGTAAACTTGGAGGCTATTTCAAAAAACAAGGTAAAAAACCTCTTTTGATAGGTTGCGATGTTTATAGACCTGCCGCAATAAAACAACTTCAAGTAGTTGGAGAAAAACTTGATATACCTGTTTTTAGTATGGGTGATAAAGAAAATCCTGTAGATATAGCAAAAGCTGGAGTTTCTCATGCAATCAAAAAAGGACATGATTTTGTTATAATAGATACAGCAGGTAGACTTCACATAGATGAAGTGTTGATGGAAGAATTACAAAACATAAAAAGTTCAGTAAATATACATGAAATCTTGCTTGTAGTAGATGCTATGACAGGTCAAGATGCAGTCAATGTTGCAGAACATTTCAATGATTCTCTTGGTATTGATGGTGTGATACTTACAAAACTAGATGGAGATACAAGAGGTGGAGCAGCTCTTTCAATAAGAGCAGTGACTTCAAAACCAATCAAATTTGTAGGTGTTGGCGAAAAATTAGAAGATATAGAACTATTTCATCCAGATAGAATGGCATCAAGAATACTTGGAATGGGAGATGTACTTAGCTTAATTGAAAAAGCTCAAGAAACATTTGATTTAGAACAAGCTAAAAAACTCGACCAAAAAATCAAGAAACAAGAGCTTGATTTTGAAGATTTCTTAGAACAAATGGAACAAATTCAAAAGATGGGTTCACTTGATAAGATACTAGGTATGATTCCAGGTATGGGCAATATGAAAAATCAGCTTGGCGATGTCGATATGAATGGAAAAGAAATGAAGAGAACAAAGGCAATTATTCAATCTATGACGATAAAGGAAAGAAGAGATCCTTCTATTCTAAATGCTTCAAGAAAGAAAAGAATTGCTAGAGGTAGTGGAACGAGTGTACAAGATGTGAATAGACTCATAAAGCAATTCAACGAAATGAAAAAAATGATGAAAATGTTCACAACAAATGCTCAAAGAGGTATGAAAAAAAAGGGAAGAATGGGTAATTTACCGTTCTTTAAATAAACAGTTGAGCTAAAAAATCTAATAAGAAAAAGTTGATCATAAAAAACTGATCATAAAAATTTGATAATAAAAAGCTGATAAGAAATCAATGATTTCATTATAATAAAAACAATATTTTGGAGGTATTTTAAATGGCAGTAAAAATAAGATTAAAAAGAATGGGTGCACACAAAAAACCTTTCTACAGAATAGTAGTAGCAGATTCTAGATCACCAAGAGATGGAAAATTCATCGAAGAAGTAGGATACTACAATCCAGTATCAGAACCAAAACAAATAGTAATCAAAGATGAAGCTGCAGTTAAATGGTTAAAAGTAGGAGCACAACCAACTGACACAGTTAAAAGATTATTTGAAAAAAACGGAGTTATGGATAAATTTAACGAATCTAAATAATTAAAAAACTAATAAATATATAGGCGGTGTGAATGAGTAGTTACATCGCCTAATTAACTAGGAGTGATTTCAAATGAAACAGTTAGTAGAAGATATTGCTAAAGCACTAGTTGATAATCCTGACGATGTTTTTGTAAGCGAAGTCGCTGAAAATGGTAATATTATTTTGAAGTTGACTGTTGCTGAAGAAGATATGGGAAAAGTAATTGGAAAACAAGGACGTATTGCTAAAGCAATGAGAACTGTAGTAAAATCAGTAGGTTCAAAAGACAAAATTAATGTTACACTTGAAATAATATAGCAAAACTAAAAAGGGATTTCAGGATGAATATAGCTTAGTTTTCATTGAAAGTTGAGTGTATGTT
>JAISUA010000132.1 GCA_031272305.1 Clostridioides sp. | reverse complement strand
ACTTACAGGCAACATCGCACTTGAAATGGGATATGCTTATGGACTTCACCAAGAAATGTTATTTGCAACAGGGGTCGTATTATTCGTGTTTATATTGGTTTTAAATTTTATATTATCGAAAATAACTAAACATATCTAAAAGAGGTGATCATATGAGAAGGTTTAAAGATTTTACTTTGAAATTATTGATTTATCTGTCAGTTATACTTACTGTAGGTTGTATTTTTTCAATAGTAATATTTATGTTTGTAAATGGAATATCAAAATTAAATATTCAGTTTATCTTAGGCGATATTCATAATCATTTTGAAGGTGGTGTGATTCCTATGATTGTCACAACGATTTATACTGTAGTTATATCTCTTTTAATAGCTACACCAATAGGAATATTTTCAGCTATTTATCTTCAAGAATATGCAAAACAAGGTATTTTTATAGAAATAATCCGTTTCTCAATTGAAGCACTTGCTGGTATTCCTTCTATTGTATACGGTCTTTTTGGAGGTGTGTTCTTTGTTTCAGCACTTAAGTTTGGATATTCAATAATTGCATGTTCTTTTACACTTGCAATTATAATACTTCCAGTAATTATAAGAACTACAGAAGAAACTTTGCACACTGTTCCTCAAAGTTATAAAGAAGGTGCTTTAGCACTTGGTTCAACAAAATTTCAAACTCTTATGAAAGTAGTACTACCTTATTGTATTTCTGGAATTTTGTCTGGAATTATATTATCTGTAGGTAGAATTGTCGGCGAATCTGCTCCTGTTTTGCTTACTCTAGGTACAGTCGCCAAAATGCCTTCTGGAATTTTTAGTAGTGCTCGTACTTTGACTGTACATTCCTACTTACTTACCAAAGAAACTGGAGATATTCAAAGTGCATCTGCAATAGGAATAGTACTTTTAGTAATAGTATTTTTCTTGAACCTACTTACAAGATTCATAGGAAAAAAATTAAACAGATCATAAATATGAGGTGTAGTATGACAAATAACGAAACAAACAATGTACATGAAAATATAAAGATAGCTGTATCAAATTTAAATCTATTCTATGGAAATAAACACGCTTTGAAAAATATCAACATAAATATACCAGAAAATTGTGTCACTGCTCTGATTGGCCCTTCTGGATGTGGAAAATCAACTTTCCTTAGAAATTTAAATCGTATGAATGATTTGATAGATAATATTAGAATAGAAGGAGAGATACTTATTGATGGCAAAAATATTTATAAAAATCAGGATGTGATTGAACTTCGCTCAAAGGTAGGCATGGTTTTTCAAAAGGCAAATCTATTTCCAATGAGTATATACGAAAATATTGTCTATGGTCCAAAAATTCATGGTGTAAAAGACAAGAAAACATTGACAAATATCGCTGAAGAAAGTCTTAAAAGTGCTGCTATTTGGAATGAAATCAAAGACAATCTAAAAGATTCAGCTCTAGGTTTGTCTGGTGGACAACAGCAGAGAATCTGTATTGCAAGAACAATCGCTATGAAACCTGATATAATATTGATGGACGAGCCAACTTCGGCGTTAGATCCTATATCTACTTCGAAAATCGAAGAACTAATCGAAAGTCTAAAAGGTAACTACACTATTGTTATAGTCACTCACAATATGCAACAGGCTGCAAGAATATCAGATTATACAGCATTCTTTTTGAATGGAGAAATAATCGAATTTGGAAAAACAAATCAAATCTTTACTACTCCTTCTGACAAACGAACAGAAGACTATATCACAGGAAGATTTGGATAAGAAAAATTTTTTTATGAGAACTAAATTTTAAAAAGTTGGTGAATATATATGAAAGAAAACTTTATGAATATAACTTTATCTCATCTTCATAATAGTATCATTGAAATGATGACTCTATGCGAAAATCAAATTGAAAGTTCTATAGATTGTATGATGAGAAAAGATTTGAATTTGGCACAAGAAATAATTGAAAACGACAAAAATATAAACTCTATAAGATCCGATTTAATAAACAAAAGTATAGAGCTAATTGTACTAAAACAACCAATGGCAATTGATATGAGAGCAATATACGCTACAATTATGACATGTATGTTTTTAGAGAGAATAGGTGATTACTGCGTAGATATAGCAAACGAAGTAATCGATATAGGAAGTGAAACTTATATAAAAGAATTGGTGGATTTGCCTAAAATGGGATCTCTATGTTTAGATATGTTCAAAATCACCAAACAATCTCTCATAGATGAAGACACTCAAAATATTTATAAAATGGGTGAAAAAGATGACGCTGTAGATGATATTTACAAAAAAATACGATTGGACTTAATTGAAAAAATGAAAGAAGATGAAAACAATATCGAACAAGCAGAAAAACTTTTATTTATATCTAGATATCTTGAAAGAATCGCAGACCATATCACTAATATATGCGAACAAATAATTTACAAAGTAGACGGAAAACTTATCGAAATTGGATAGATATTGCTACTAATATTTTTTAGTTCTAAAAAAAGAGAAAGGATAAATCCTTTCTCTTTTTCACTATATATATATAATTCTGTATGAGCATTTAATATGAGAAAATCAAATATTATTTTCAAAACTTAAATTATTTAACTTCAGCTTTAGCTCCAGCTTCTTCTAATTTAGCTTTGATATCTTCAGCTTCTTCTTTAGAAGCTCCTTCTTTGATTGTCTTAGGAGCATTGTCAACTAATTCTTTAGCTTCTTTTAATCCTAAACCAGTAGCTTCTCTAACTACTTTGATAACTTTAACTTTTGTAGCACCTACTTCTGTTAATACTACATCGAATTCTGTTTTTTCTTCTGCAGCAGCACCTGCATCAGCAGCACCTGCAACTACAACTGGAGCAGAAGCAGATACACCAAATTTTTCTTCTGCAGCTTTAACTAATTCATTTAATTCTAAAACTTTCATATTTTCAATAGCTTCTAATATTTGTTCTATTGTCATTTTACGCACCTCCGAAATTTTTCTCTTTTATTATTTTCTTTTTTAGATTTTTACATATTTTGTATCAATTTAATTAAATAAATGTTTTATTACGCTTCTTGAACGTCATCTTCTTTTTTAGCTAACGCATCTATTAAATATACAAAATTTGATACTGGAGCTTTTAAGCTGCCAAGTAATTTCGCAATAAGTTGTTCTCTTGACGGAATACTTGCAAGAGCTTCAATTTTACTTGCATCATAAAATTCACCTTCAACAATACCCATTTTTAATTCTAATTTAGGATGAGTTTCTGCGAATTTTTTTAGTATTCTTGCTGGTGCAACTGCATCTTCAAATCCGAATGCAAAAGCATTTGTACCAACTAATAATTCATCATTAAATTGTTCGATTCCTACTTCTTTAGCTGCTCTTCTTACTAAAGTATTTTTGTATACTTTGTAGTCAACACCAGCTTCTCTCATTTGTTTTCTAAGTTCAGTCACTTCTTCAACAGTTAAACCTCTGTAATCAACAACTACTGTTGCAGATGATTTTTGTAACTTTTCAACTATCTCACTAACAACTGCTGACTTAGTTTCTATGGCTTTACTCATCAAGACACCTCCTTCTAACAACTTTTTAGTTATACCGTATCAATAAAAAGATTTTATTTTTATCATAAAAAACTTCTATGCCTTAGTAGACACAGAAGTTTTAGAAGTTCTATTTATCTAAAAACCTCGGTGGGAAATTAAGCTCAAGCACCCACTGTCTACGGCAAACATATTCTTTTTCATTATCGACAAACACTATCGTATCATTTTTTATGTGTTATGTCAAGCAAATAATTTATATATCTATAATTTTAGCTACAAAACTCGTTTCAAAGTACTAAAATTCCTTCAAAATCGAACCTTTATATAAAATTATTTTTATTATGAGAAGCGTATATGAAGAAAAACGAAGTTTTTCACGCTTCAAATAACTAGACTTTCTACTTTTTATCAAAGATAAACTTTCTGAAAGTCTTATTATTCACTTATTTTAGCTGCATTGATTTTTACTCCAGGTCCCATTGTTGAAGCAACTGTTACACTTCTTAAATATTGACCTTTTGCAGCAGATGGTTTAGCTTTTACTATTGCATTCATAAGTGTTACAAAGTTTTCTTTTAGTTTTTCTCCACCAAAAGATACTTTTCCAATAGGAACATGGATTATATTTGTTTTATCTAATCTATATTCAACTTTACCAGCTTTGATTTCTTCAATAGCTTTTGCAACTTCAAAAGTTACTGTTCCAGATTTAGGGTTTGGCATTAAACCTTTTGGTCCAAGTACTCTACCTAATCTACCAACTACACCCATCATATCAGGAGTAGCAACAACTATATCAAAATCAAACCATCCTTCACCTTGTATTTTTTGTACTAATTCTTCAGCACCTACAAAGTCAGCTCCAGCTTGTTCAGCTTCTTTAGCTTTTTCACCTTTTGCGAAAACTAAAACTCTTTTAGTTTTACCAGTACCGTTTGGTAATACAACAGCACCTCTTACTTGTTGATCTGCATGTCTTGAGTCAACACCCAATTTGATATGAGCTTCAACTGTTTCATCAAACTTAGCACTTGCTATTTCTGTTACTAAGTTAAGTGCTTCTTCTGAATCATAAAATTTAGTTCTATCTACTTTTTCCAAAGCACCTTTGAATCTTTTACCTTTTTTAGCCATTATTCTTCCTCCTTGTGGTAATTTTCGGCATAGCCTCCCACTTACACAAATCAATGTGTCACTAAGTTATAATTTAAATTATATTTCTAACTTAATACGCTATTTTATATATAGCAATATAAATTTAGCAGTATCTTAGTCTACTACTTCAACACCCATACTTCTTGCAGTACCAGCTATCATTCTCATAGCAGCTTCTACTGTAGCAGCATTTAAGTCAGGCATTTTTAATTCTGCGATTTCTCTAAGTTGAGCTTGAGTTATTTTCGCAACTTTTTTCTTATTTGGTTCACCAGAACCTGATTTTAAATTAAGAACTTTCTTAATTAATACAGCAGCTGGTGGAGTTTTAGTTATGAAACTAAAAGATCTATCTTGATATACAGTTATAACAACTGGTATTATCATTCCAGCTTGATCTGCAGTCTTAGCATTGAATTCTTTTGTGAATCCCATTATATTAACACCATGTTGACCTAATGCTGGACCAACTGGTGGTGCTGGTGTAGCCTTTCCTGCAGGTATTTGTAATTTTATTTGACCTATAACTTTTTTAGCCATTTACATTGCACCTCCTTTAAAATTTCTTCTATGACACAGAATTATAATTTTTCTATGCCTTCAACATCCAATATGAATGGTGTTTCCTTACCAAATGCGTTAATAGAAACTTTTACTTCTTTCTTATCATGATTAACGTCATTTACTATTCCTACTTGTCCTACAAAAGGACCTTTTGATATTTTGACTGATTCTCCAATTTCTAAGTCTATTTTGCCTCCTATACTCTTAGGAGCATCCAAATCTATACCCATAAATTTTATTTCTTCTGTAGTCAATGGAACTGGCTTAGATCCAGGTCCTACAAATCCAGTGACACCTTTGGTATTTCTGACGATATACCAAGATTCATCTGTAATTATCATTTTTATCAAAACATAACTAGGATATATTTTTCTTTGTCTTACTTTTTCTTTGCCTGTTTTTGTTTTTTCTACTACATCTTCAGTTGGAACAATAACTTCTTGAATCAAATCTTCCATGCCTCTAGTTTTGACAGCTTTTTCAATAGTTGCTTTAACTTTATTTTCATGTCCTGAATAT
>JAISUA010000027.1 GCA_031272305.1 Clostridioides sp. | reverse complement strand
TGTAAGAGCAAGAACAATATCAGGAATGAAAGAGATCAATGAAAAAATAAACAGAGCATTGAAAGCAGGAGGATATGCTGTAGGTGCAGATGTAAAAATAACAGAAATTCCAGGATATTTACCAATACTTAGATATCCTGAATACGATGAAATATTTGCAAACAATTTAGTTGAATGTGGAGTAAAAGCAGAAGATATAATAGATGGAGGAGATTTTACAGGTTCATTTGATTTTGGAGATATATCTCATTTGATGCCTACAATTCATCCTATGATAGCTGGAGTAAAAGGAGCACTTCATACGAGAGAATACGAAATAATCGACGAAAAAATAGCATATATATTACCAGCAAAAGCAATGGCACTTACAATAGTAGACCTATTATTTGACAATGCACAAAAAGCTAACGAAATATTAGATAAATTTGAAGCAAAAATGACAAAAGAAGAATACTTAGAATATTTAGAGGAAAATGATAAAACTATTTAGTAATTGAAAATAATAAAACAAAAAATACACGATGAAAAAGTTTGTTACAATTCATCGTGTATTTTTTATTTTACAAATAAAGTAAATAAATTAAATCAAATCAATAAACTAAAATTTCTTTAGTTTTTCTAGAGATATTGAAAAGTCTATGTTATATATTTTTTCTGGACGACCTCGCTCTTTGCTATCTTCATTGTTATCAACCAAAGTTGCTATGCCTGCGTTTTGTAGTATATTCAAGAATCTATTTGCAGTTCTTATAGTAACTTTCAAGTAATCAGAAAGTATTTTCGAGGTTACTTTATTTGAGCCTCTTTCATCTACAACACTCATTATTTTATATATATTATTTGTTGATAAAGGTATTTTTGAAGCAAGCTCTTCTACAAAAACGTTATTTGTATTGTTATTGTATTTGTAGTGAGGATAAACAGGTCCTATCAAATCATTATTGCTTTTTATTGCAAAATAACAATTGCTTCCCAACTCGGCTGATTTTATATTTGCCATTCTTGCATTGCTTTCAGAATGCGACTTTGTATTTCCTATTCCAAATCCAATATTTATTTTACAATGTAGTTTATTTAACAATTCGTCAAAGAAAAAATCAGAGAAATTGTTAGTAGCTTTAAGCAAAACTTTTTGTGTAGTGCTTAGAATGATTTTCATAGATTGAATTTCTAACTGAATATTAGCATATCCTTGTTTTTGCAAGAATTTTTTGGTTCTAAAATAAAGCTCATTTACAATATCTTCACCATCAAGTATAAATTTATCTATTGTAAATTTAGAGCTATCAATAGTTATTATTCCTGTAGCAACTTTATTTTCATAGAACTTGATTTGTTCAAGTTTTCTGATTATAAATTTAAAAGTATTTAAAATTGATTCAGTAGAAGGCCTCATAAAAATACATCTATAATTTCTTTTTTTCAACTCTTCGTAGATATAGTGGCTAGATGTTACTGAAATTTCTATCAAATCATGTTTAAAAAGATTTATATGACAGTTTAAAAGTTCATTTTCATAGTGATACAAATTGATAGCTAAATCAGAGTATCGTATTTTTTGAAAAGCAAGATCATCATTTGAAGGGTCTAAAGCTTCATAATTAATTGAAAAAGGTATATCATATTCATCAAAAGTCTGGAATATATTAAAATAATTTTTTCCCAAAAAACTGTTTATGTCATAATAGTTAATTCCAAATATAAAAAAGTCAGAAAAAATTTTCCTTGGATTAATGTTTCCATTATTCATAATATCAATAAGAACTGATTTATAAAAATCGCCCTCATCAATTCGTAAAAAAGTAAAAGGAACGCTTAATTTTTTTGCATGACTTATAATCATAAGATATAAATAAGAATCATTTGTTAAAAGAGCATCGTATACTGAGCTCAATTTTTTTACTAATTTGTATAACTCATCAAAATTAGTTATTTCAGAGATATGTATAATTTCTATATCACACACATCACTTATAGATTTTGTTTCTTCGAGTACATTATAAAAATTATATTTCTCACTTGATATAAATCCAATTTTAAATTTCATAAAATTTATTATCAAAACCAGATAGATAAAATGAAAAAAACAAATATAAATAGTGTCAAGATTTTGTGTAAACTATCATGTTTATTATGAGAAGTTCATTACAATTGAAAGCGAAGCTTTCAGAACTTCGAACCAAGTAGGAAACTTCGATAACGAAAATCAAAGATTTTCTATCTCAATATTTTTTTGAAGTCCAGGAAAAGGATTACACAAAAAAATTTACACCAACAACAATATATTATATTGGTTTTGATTACTCCTTAATAATAAATTTAGGTTTATAAAGGTAACCTATAATCCTTTGTTAAATTTATATTTCTAATGATAACTGTATATTTATACTGATAACTCTACATTTCTACAAAATATTACATAAGAAAAAATACCCATTAATAAACTTGTTAAACATAAAAATATCATATCTTCCTATGAAAAAAATCAAATATGTAAGTTTAATAAAAATATAATTAATTATTTACAAAGTTTTAGAATATTTAATTTCGTTTAAAGTCCATATTACATAATTTTACACCATTGATGTGATTTATTCAAGAAAAATGTATATTTAATACTTGAAAAATATAGCATATATATATACAAAATCAATATTTTCGAATGAGATATCAAAAAATTAGATAGCAAAATTTAAGGAAGTTTAAAATATTTAATCCAGAATTTTTGTTAATACTTTGAAAAAATGTAGAGATATAGTAAAAATAAAAATTGACACAAAAATCGTGATACTGTCTAAAATTTAATTTTCTATGGTATAATTTATATATAAATTTGATATGGAAGGACTAAAAAATGAAGGAAAATTTAATTGCAAATGATAATAATAATTTGTCTAATTTTAATATAGAGGATAAATTTAAATATTTAA
>JAISUA010000244.1 GCA_031272305.1 Clostridioides sp. | reverse complement strand
CAAATGCTTGTCTTACTTTAAGATTAGAGAATGGATTCACTTCTCCATTAAATTTTTCTGCTTGGTTGTAGAATGTATAAGTATAATCAGATCCTGGAACTACTTCTGTATTGTATTCGCCAGATTGGTCTAATTTGTCTTTCCATTCTTTACTTGAACAAGTTGCATAATCTATATCTCCTGCTTGTAAAGCATTCATTATAGTATCATTTACTTTAATTATTTTTATATTAACTTTTGTATTTTTTACGTTTTCAGCGTCCCAATATTTATCATTTTTTACAAGTGTATAAGAACTATCTCTTACCCAATCTTGAACGATATATGGACCTGAGTAAAGCATATCATCTTTAGTTGCACAGAAATTATCACCTTTAGCTTCTACAAAGTCTTGTCTTAAAGGCATCATCAATTTGAAATAAGTAAGTTTTTCAAAGTAAGGACACTTTTGAGCAAGTGTAAATACCAAAGTATGGTCATCTGTAGCTTTTACACCTAGTTCATCATCTGAAATTGAAGGTACTAGATCTTCATCTTTAAGTGTAGTTGTATCAACTGTAGATGTGTCTACTCCTGCTTCTTTAGCTTTTGCTTGCCATGCTGGAGTATTGTATGCGTTTGCACCTTTTACAGGAGCTAGAAGGAAAGCATATGGAGAACCTGTTCTAGGATCTAGAGCTCTCTTTACTGCATATTCAAAATCTTTTGCTGTTATTGCTTTGTCATCAGACCATTTTGCATCTCTTATATGGAAAGTCCAAGTAAGACCATCTTCTGATACTTCCCATTTTTCAGCTATACCTGGTTCGATTGTAGGATTTCCGTTTTCATCTTTAGTAAGTCTTGTAAGTGCTTCTTGAACATTTGTATTGATGTCTGAAGAATAAACATCAGCTGCTATAGATGGATCTAGTGTCTTTGCATCTGCATCCATCTGAACATTTAAATAAGAATCTTTATCAACTTCTCCTTCTTGTTTAGTACTTCCAGAATCAGACGTTGTAGATGATTTACAGCCACTAAGCCCTAGTGATGATACTAGTACCAATGATACAAGTAATGACATTAAACTTTTTTTGCATTTCATTAATAAAAACCTCCCTTTATAAATAAAATTTATTTTTTTATATATAATTTATCATTTGATAAAGTTATATCGACAGCTTTTAGTTAATTTATAACTAAATCTATACTGCTATTTAAAATTCATTTTCTATTACTTCGATTTTTTATTTCTCAATGCTTATATATTTCGATGTTCGAATTTTATCTTTTAAAGCTTATATCTTTCGGTGTTCGAATTTTGTCTTTTAAAGCTTATATCTTTCGGTGTTCGAATTTTATCTTTTAATGCTTTATTTTCCTACTATTTTAATTCTATTCATTAATAATTTTAGAACATATGACACGCTACAAAGTGGTTGCCACCTCTATCCTTAAATTCAGGTGTTTCTTTTTTACAAATATCCTTGCAGTATTTGCATCTTCCAGCAAATCTACAACCTGGTTTTGGATTGATAGGACTTGGAACTTCACCTTCTAGTGGTATTCTTTTTTTCGTTCTAGCTATATCAATATCAGGTACTGGAATAGCTGATAACAACGCTTGTGTGTATGGATGTATAGGATTGTCGTATAATGCTTGACTATCTGCCATCTCAACCATAGTTCCTAGATACATTACACCTACTCTATCTGATATATGTTTAACCATCGCCAAATCATGTGCTATAAATAAATATGTCAATTTAAGTTCTTTTTGAAGCTTTATAAGCAAATTGACTACTTGAGCCTGTATAGACACGTCAAGTGCTGATATTGGTTCGTCACACACTATAAAATCTGGTTCTATAGCTAGAGCTCTTGCTATACCTATTCTTTGACGTTGTCCTCCTGAGAATTCGTGAGGAAAACGAGATGCATGCTCTTTATTAAGACCTACAAGACTCAATAGTTTATTTATTCTCATAAGTCTGTCATGACCTTTGTATATTCCATGAATATCTATTCCTTCGCCGATTATATCTCCAACCGTCATTCTAGGATTTAGACTTGCATAAGGGTCTTGAAATATAATTTGAGCTTTTTTAGTAAATTCCTTCTTTTCTTGTTTGTTAAATTTGTTTATATCTGTTCCGTCGAAAAATATATTTCCTCCTGTAGAGTTATAAAGGCCCATAACAGTTCTACCACAAGTAGTTTTTCCACAACCACTTTCTCCAACTAGACCTAAAGTTTCTCCTCTTTTGATTTGAAAACTTACATCATCTACAGCTTTTAAAACAGCTCCTTTTCCTACATTGAAATATTTTTTCAAATGTTTTACATCTATTAGAATATCTTCTTTTGCTAATTCTTTTTCCTTTAAAAATTCATCTTCTTTTAAAATTATTTTTTTCTTAGCTGTTTCCATAATACTTACTGAACCCCCTCACTAATTCCTATAGGAACTTCAACTTTTGGTGCATTTTCATGTTGTAACCAACAACTAACAGTATGTCCACCACTTATCTTTGTCACTTCTGGCTCTTCTTCAAGACATACATTCATACAATATTCGCATCTAGCAGAAAATGCACATCCTTTTGGTGGTGACACCAAATCTGGAGGAGTACCTGGAAGTGAATATAATTCTTGTTTATTGCCTTCTGTCACTCTAGGCACAGATTGTAATAACGCCCATGTATAAGGATGTTTAGGGTTTTTGAATATTTGTTCAACACTTCCTCTTTCTATTACTTTTCCTGCATACATTACTTGTATTCTATCAGCTGTATCTGCAACCACACCAAGATCGTGTGTGATAAGTATGACAGCTGTGTTTAGTTTTTCTTTCAATTCTCCTATCAAGTCCATGATTTGTGCTTGAATAGTAACGTCAAGTGCTGTTGTAGGTTCATCAGCTATAAGTATCTTAGGATTGCAAGCAAGTGCTATCGCTATCATTGCTCTTTGTCGCATACCTCCAGAAAATTCGTGAGGATATTGCTTTGCACGTTGTTCAGCATTAGGTATATTTACCAATTTAAGCATATTTACTGCTTCTTTAAATGCTTCATCTTTTTTCATATTTTTATGGATTATCAAACTTTCTGCAATCTGTTTTCCAACAGTCATCGTTGGATTTAGAGAAGTCATAGGATCTTGGAAAATCATCGCTATTTCTGCTCCTCTAAGATGCATAAGTTCTTTGTTATTCATATCTAATATATTTTTATTATTAAAAATTATCTTTGAACATTTTTTTATTTCTGCTGGCATAGGTTCAGGAAGTAATCTCATAATTGCTTTTGAAGTTACCGTTTTCCCACAACCTGATTCGCCAACTATTGCAAGAGTTTCTCCAGCTTCTAATTCAAAATCTACTCCTCTTACAGCCTTTACTTCACCAGCATAAGTGTGAAATGACACATTTAAATTTTCTACTTCTAATATTTTAGGCATTTGATTTTCTCTCCCTTTAACGAATATATAATTTTTCTTAATCATAATCCTTCATTCTTACAATTAAGAATTTATATTAATTATAATTGTGTGCAAATAATATATATAACACAGGCATTCTAAGCTATTCAACTGTGTTGTATTAATTATAATTATTTGCAATTTCTATAACTTCTATTGTCTTAACTTAGGATCTAGTGCATCTCTTAGTCCATCTCCTAGAACATTAAAAGACAACATTGTTATTGATATTGCCATCGCTGGAAAGAATAATTGATATGGGTAAAATTGCAACTTAGGATTCGCCAAAGATGCCATTGCTCCCCAAGAAGTCATAGGTGATTGTACACCAAGACCTAAAAAGCTCAAAAATGATTCTGCAAATATAAAACTTGGTATATCTTGAGTAATTGCAACTATCATAACACCTATTGTATTTGGTATTAAATGTTTAACAACTATTCTCATAGGACTTGCACCTAGAGCTTTAGCTGCCAAAACATATTCTTGTTCTTTTATTTGAAGTACTTGTCCTCTTACAAGTCTAGCTATACCAGTCCATCCAGTAAGTGTCATTGCAAGAATTATAGAAAAAATACTTCCTCCTCCAAGAACAATCTTCAACAATATTACTAATACTAGATAAGGTATTCCTTGAAGAATTTCAACAATTCTCATCATAATATCGTCTACAAGACCACCGAAATAGCCTGATATTCCACCATACATAGTCCCTACAAATATGTCGATAAATGTAGCAACTAGTGCTATAATCATAGATATTCTGCCACCTACCCAAATTCTAGCAAAAATATCTCTACCAAGAAGTTCTGTTCCAAACCAGTGCGTAGCACTTGGCCACAAATCTTGAGATCCTTTTATTTGTTCATCAAAACCAAACTTAGTTAGATGAGGTCCAATAATTGTCATCACTGCAATAAAAATTATTGCACAAAGTGCCGTCATTGATAATTTATTTTTCTTTAGTCTTCTCCACGCATCTTGCCAATATGTTATACTAGGTCTGACAATAGCTTCTGCATCAAGATCTTTACAACCTATAATCTCAAATTTAGAATTATCTACTTTTTCCATCACTATACCCTCCTACTTAACGTTTTCCAGCTAATCTTATTCTTGGATCTATAAGAGAATATAATATATCTATCATAAATACAGCGAATATAAACATAGCTGTTATGAAAACGGTTTCTCCCATAACCATTGAGTAATCATTTGCCAAAATCGCTTCTGTATAATACTTTCCAAGTCCAGGCACTGAAAACATACTTTCTACTACTATAGAACCTGTAAATATATTTATAACTTGAGTTCCTAAAATTGTTATAGCAGGTAGTATAGCATTTCTTATAATGTGTTTCACTACTAAAGAAATGTTTGAAACTCCTTTTGCTTTTGCTGTCAAAATATAATCTTGACCTATTACATCTAGGCAATTTGCCCTTAAATACCTCGCATATATCGCTATCGAACCAAACGATAACGCCAAACTAGGTAAAACAGTGTGTTTAAATTCTCCCCAACCTATAACAGGGAATAGCCTTAAATTTACTGCAAATATAAATTGAAGTAAACTAGCCATAACGAAACTTGGAACTGATATTCCAATTACTGCAAAAATCATCACTCCACCATCTATCCATTTTCCTCTGTTGAATGCTGCAAGAATACCTAGTACTATACCTAATGATACTCCTATGATAAGCCCTTGTCCTCCAACTCTTGCAGATATAGGTGCATGTTGCTTGATAACATCTATAACTGTTCTACCTGGATACTGAAGACTTTCACCTAAATTTCCATGTAAAAAGTTCTTCCAAAATAGACCGTATTGTACTAACAATGGTTTATCAAGACCGTATTTAGCCATATAGTTTATCCTTACTTGTTCTGGAAGACTTCTTCCCATTGCAGCCAATGGATCTCCTGGCATTAATCTTATTAAGAAAAATGTGATTGAACATGCAATGAAAAGTGTCAACAGCATGTATCCAAATCTCTTAACGATAAATTTAAACATATTATTCCCCCTTCTACTTTGTTTTTTAATTGGTTTGTAACTTCTTGACGATAAACTACTCAAGAGTATATATTAATTTTGAATCAAATCTAGCATGTAAAATATAACACATTTATTGCACAATTATGAATATTTATTTAAAAAAATATAACGCTAAATCTAATATCAAAAAATATATCAAAGAAAAAAATGAAATGAACAATATAGTTCCTACAATTTTTAATTTTTTAAAGTATTTCTCCCATTTTTCTTGATTTTCAAAATCTCTTGTATTCTTTTCATGTCTAATCATTCCAAGTACGCCGAGTAAAATTCCAAGACACGATATTTTTATTCCTGCATTTCTTATTGCAAGCATCATGTCTATTGAGGAAAACTCTAATGAAATCTTAAACAATATTTTTATTGTGTATGATATCATTCCAAAAACAGCAAGTAAAATTGCTACAGGTAGGGATATTTTTAAACATTTAAAAATATCTCCAAAATATTCTTTTATATTTTCCATCTAATCATCACCTAGAATATAATATATTTTTAACAGTAACAATGCAAAAGTTATAAACACTTCAAGTAAAATAAAGTTCATATTTTTTGTCTAATTAATTTAGATACTTTTTTTAATTTAGATACTTTTTTTCTAAAATTAATTAGATACGTTTTATTGTCAAAGTTCAGAAAACTTTGCTTTGCTCTGTATTAAACTTATTACACTTAACTAACAATTTAATCTTTCAATACAATTTAATCTTTCAATGAGAAATTTAAAAAATTCCACAATATTTTTCATCATTTTAAAACAAAATTTTTGTTGTAAATAGCAATTACTTTGAGGTTGGAACAACTTTTTCTTTTTTAGTCTAAATAGAATATAATCCTCTGTATTGAAAGGTTTTAGTTCAAAATATTTAATTTTCAAACTAAAAAAACTTAATTTATTTTCTTATTACTTTCCGAATACATTATAACATAGCTTTTAGTTAAATTACTATAAAAAATTTTATTTTTTATAATTTTTTTATTAGATTCATTTTATTGTATATTTTTTATTTCTTTTGTATAAAAAGTTTTGTTTTTTATTTTTTGACAAAAAAACAAGCCAACTATCGATTTTTATAAATAATTAATTAGCTTGTTTGTTTTTTTATTTAAATTTTTTATTAATTTGTCGAAATATAATTTTTAAATATTTATCAGCATTTTATTTAAATTCAAATTTTAATTCAAATTTTAATTTATATAAAATACTAAATTTTAAAAACTGCTCTAATAAGACTTTCAGGAAATTATATTCGATAAAAAGTCGAAACTCTTGAAAGAAGCGAGATAGAAAATCTATGATTTTCGTAATCGAACTTTCTACTTGGTTCGAAGTGCGAAAACATCCGTTTTCTATCATATGCACTTCTCATAATAAGTTATATTATAGAATCTAAACGTTCTAATCTATTTAAAATATTTTTTTAAAAATTGACCTGTGTATGATTTTTCTACTTTCGATACTTCCTCAGGTGTACCTGTTGCAACCACAGTTCCGCCATTATCGCCACCTTCTGGTCCAAGATCTACGATATAGTCGCAAGTCTTTATCACATCGAGATTGTGTTCTATAACAAGTACTGTGTTTCCTGTGTCAGTAAGTTTTTGCAATACGTTTATAAGCTTGTCGACATCAGCTGTATGAAGTCCTGTAGTAGGTTCATCTAAAACATATAGAGTTTTTCCTGTTGATCTTTTGCTTAGTTCTGTAGCAAGTTTGATTCTTTGAGCTTCTCCACCTGACAATTCTGTAGATGGTTGTCCAAGTTTTATATAAGAAAGGCCTACATCCACTAGAGTATCTAACTTTCTTTTTATATTAGGAATATTTTCAAAGAAAACTACTGCCTCTTCTACTGTCATATCCAAAACATCTGCTATAGTTTTGTCTTTGTATTTTACTTGAAGTGTTTCTCTATTATATCTAGCTCCTTTACAGACTTCGCAAGGAACATACACGTCTGGAAGGAAGTGCATCTCTATTTTTAGAATTCCATCTCCTCTACAAGCTTCACATCTTCCACCTTTTACATTGAAACTAAATCTTCCCTTTTTATATCCTCTTGCTTTTGCTTCATTTGTAGCAGCAAATATATCTCTTATCATATCAAACATTCCTGTATACGTGGCAGGATTTGAACGAGGAGTTCTACCAATTGGTGCTTGATCTATATTTACGATTTTATCTATATTTTCAATTCCTTCTATTCTCTTGTGTTTTCCAGATCTTCTCTTTCTTCTGTTTACTATACTTGCAACTGCTTTGCATAATATTTCATTTACAAGTGTACTCTTTCCAGATCCTGATACGCCTGTTACACATACAAATTTTCCAAGAGGAATTTCGACGTTTATATTCTTCAAATTGTTTTCTGTAGCACCTATTATTTTTAGAAAATTTCCACTTCCCTTTCTTACACTTTCAGGGATTTTTATTAATTTTTTCCCACTTAAATACTGACCTGTTATAGAATTTTCGTTTGCCAAAATATCTTCTAATGTTCCCTGTGCTACTATATTTCCTCCTTGAGAACCAGCTCCTGGACCTATATCCACTATATAATCAGCTGCTCTCATTGTGTCTTCATCGTGTTCTACTACTATCAAAGTATTTCCAAGTCCAGAAAGATTTTTTAGAGAATCAATAAGTTTTCCATTATCACGTTGGTGAAGTCCTATACTTGGTTCGTCCAATACATACAACACTCCAACAAGTGCAGAACCAATTTGAGTTGCAAGTCTTATACGTTGAGCCTCTCCACCAGATAAAGTTCCAGCTTTTCTAGAAAGATTCAAGTATTCAAGTCCTACATTCTTTAAGAACTTCGCTCTTGCTATGATTTCTTTCAAAATATCTCTCGCTATAAATTGCTTCTGCTCAGATAATTCAAGTCCTTCCAGAAAATCTATAAGTTCTACAATAGATAAATCTGTTACTTCCATAATGTTCTTATTTCCGACTAAAATCGACAACACTTCTTTTTTAAGTCTTCTTCCTTTGCACTTAGGACAAGGAATTTCAGACATAAACTCATCTATCTTATCTCTCATATACTCTGAATTTGTTTCAGAATATCTTCTCTCAAGATTTGAAATTACACCTTCAAAATATGATTCATATGTTTTTCTTCCACCAAATCTCGAATCATAATCAAATTTAACTATTGTATTGTTTTTCCCATAAAGAAGTTCCTCTACAAAGTCTTCTGGAAGATCTTTAAATGGCGTATCAAGTGATACATTGTAAATCTCAGCAAGACTTCTTACCATCTTACTGTAATATGTTTCATCATTTGAACCAGCTGAACTCCATCCAGCAATAGCACCTTGTCTTATCGATAAATCATGATCAGGTACTACAAGTTCTGGATCTACATTTCTCATCTCACCGATTCCGTTGCAATAGTCACAAGCTCCAAAAGGAGCATTGAAAGAGAACATTCTAGGTGAAACTTCTTCTATCGCCATTCCATGATCAGGGCACGCAAATTTTGTCGAAAATAAAACTTCTCTATCTTCTTCTATAAGTTGAACTGTTGTCAAACCTTCTGATAATTTTACTGCTGTTTCTATAGAATCAGCAAGTCTTGATTCTATTCCAGATTTGACTATAATCCTATCTATCACAACAGAAATGCTATGTTTTTGATTTTTATTTAAGTTTAAATTTTCCTCGTCTAATTCTGCTACTTCATAATTTACATCGTCTATTCGAACTCTAACATAGCCTGCTTTTTTTATTTTTTCGATTATTTTTTTATGAGCACCTTTTTCGCCTCTTATTATAGGTGATAATATCTGAATCTTCGTTCTTTCTGGAAACTCAAGTATTTTATCAACTATCTCTTGAATTGTCATTTGAGATATTTTCTTGCCACATACCGGACAATGAACATCGCCAACTCTCGCAAACAAAAGTCTTAGATAATCATATATTTCTGTGACAGTTCCTACAGTAGAACGTGGATTTTTTGATGTTGTCTTTTGATCTATTGCTATAGCTGGAGATAATCCTCCTATAAATTCTACGTTTGGTTTTTCCATTTGACCTAGAAATTGTCTTGCATAAGAGGACAAACTCTCAACATATCTTCTCTGACCTTCTGCATAAATAGTATCAAATGCAAGTGAAGATTTTCCAGATCCAGACAAACCAGTGAAAACAATAAATTTATCTCTAGGGATTTCAATATTTACGTTTTTTAAATTGTGCTCTCTCGCTCCTTTTATTACTATTTTTTCTTCCATTTCATATTCCCTTCTGTGTATCTACTTTTCCGTATATTTTTCTGTATATATAATTTCTTATCTCTAGTTTGAAATATTTTGCGTAAACTTTTAAAAGTAATAAATTTGTCGAAAACAAAAGTTTAAACAAAAATCTTTGCACTATATTCTATTTTAATTTTTCTTCAAGTTCGTTGATTTTATCTCTAAGTTCTGCTGCTCTCTCAAATTGCAGTTCCTTAGCTGCTTGAAGCATTTCTTTATTTAATTTTTTGATATCTTTTGCAATTTGTTCTTTGTCATCTGTTTCTTTTATTCCATAGATAACTTCTTCCTCAGCAATCTTAGTAGCTTCTATACTATCTCTTACATCTTTGACTATTGTCTTTGGAATTATTCCATTTTTCTTATTGTAATCTTCTTGTATCTCTCTTCTTCTTTGAGTTTCCTCCATTGACTTTCTCATCGAATCAGTTATTTTGTCAGCGTACATAATTACTCTTCCTTCTGCATTTCTTGCAGCACGTCCAATGGTTTGTATAAGAGAAGTTTCTGAACGAAGGAAACCTTCCTTATCAGCATCCAATATTGCTATCAAAGACACTTCAGGAATATCAAGTCCTTCTCTCAAAAGATTTATACCTACTAATACATCGAATTTTCCAAGCCTTAAATCTCTTATGATTTCAGTTCTCTCCAAAGTCACTATATCTGAATGCAGATACTTCACCTTGATTCCTACTTCTTTGAGATAATCTGTAAGGTCCTCACTCATCTTTTTTGTAAGCGTTGTAATAAGAACTCTTTCGCCTTTTTCAATGGTTTTATTTATCTCTACAAGCAAATCATCTATTTGATTTTCTATAGGTCTGACATCTATCAATGGATCAAGTAGACCTGTAGGTCTTATTATTTGCTCTGCTATTAAATCAGAGTGTTGTATTTCATAAGCTCCAGGAGTCGCACTTGCAAATACCATTTGATTGATATTTTCTTCAAACTCCTTAAAATTAAGAGGTCTATTATCTAGTGCAGATGGAAGTCTGAATCCATTCTCAACAAGAGATGTCTTTCTCGATTTATCTCCTGCATACATTCCTCCAACTTGTGGAATCGTAACATGAGATTCATCTACAATTATTAAAAAATCATCTGGAAAAAAGTCCATCAGAGTGTATGGTTTTTCTCCCTTTTCTCTTCCTGTCAAATGTCTGGAATAATTCTCTATTCCATGACAAAAACCAATCTCTCTAAGCATCTCAATATCATATCTAGTTCTCTGTTCAATACGTTGTGCTTCAAGTAATTTATCATTTTCTTTGAAAAACTTAATTGTTTCGTCCAATTCTTCTTCTATGCTTTGAATAGCTTTCTCAATACGTTCAGGAGTTGTTACATAATGAGATGCCGGAAAAATAGCAACGTGATTTCTAACGCCAACAATTTTTCCAGTTAAGTTGTCGATTTCTGTAATTCTATCTATTTCGTCTCCAAAAAACTCCACTCTTATAGCCTTTTCATTTTCTCCTACTGGAAAAATTTCAAGAACATCTCCCCTCACTCTAAACGTTCCCCTTATGAACTTTATATCATTTCTCTCGTACTGAATTTCGATAAGCCTTTTGATTACATCATCTCTATCCTTTTCCATTCCAGTTCTCAAAGAAAGCATCATTTCTTTGTAATCCTTTGGATCTCCCAAACCATATATACAAGAAACAGACGAAATAATAATTGTATCTCGTCTTTCCAAAATAGCTGCTGTCGCTGAATGTCGAAGTTTGTCTATCTCGTCATTTACACTGGAATCCTTCTCAATATAAGTATCAGATGCAGCAACATATGCTTCTGGTTGATAATAATCGTAATAACTTACAAAAAACTCAACTGCATTATCAGGAAAAAATTCTTTAAATTCACTGTATAGCTGTGCTGCTAGTGTCTTATTGTGAGACATAATAAGCGTAGGTTTTTGCACTCTCTCAATTATGTTCGCCATCGTAAATGTCTTTCCTGAACCAGTTACCCCAAGAAGTGTTTGAAATTTTTCTCCATTATTTATAGAATTCACAATCTGCTCTATAGCCTCTGGTTGATCTCCAGTAGGTTTAAAATCAGATTTTATTTTAAAATCCATCAAATCACTCTCCTAAAACTTTGAGTCGTTTTATAACTTCAAATATAATTAAACTTCAATATTATTGTATGTTTTCACAGCCATATCAAGTAAATTAAACAAAGCTGATATCCCATATCCTTCGCTAAGTCTTATGTTCAAATCAATCACAGGATTATCTAAATTAAAACTAAATGTATGTTCATTTCCTATCCAATCGCAAAAAGAAGGTGAAAAAATATAGTTAAATACTTTGTAATTGATTTTATATGCTATAAGTGCTGATGCATATGATGTCAAATTATCCAAAACAATCGGAATTTTGTTCGCAGAACATCCAAGTATTGCCCCAACTATAGCTCCTATCTCAAATCCACCTAGTTTGTACAAAATCTCAATTCCATCAGAAGGATTTACAGTATTTATCTCTATAACTTTCATTACTATAGAGGCGAGTTTTTCCAGTTCAGCTTCGTCAACATATTTTTTATCTTTGCAATTAAAATATTTATCCAAAATATCTTTTGGATCTTTACCTGTAACAACTGAAACTATTGCTGCAGCTGAAATTTCACTTGCAGGAGAAATCTCGCTTGCACCAATAATATTATAATCTTTTATGATGTAACTCTCTGCTACTTCTATTCCAACTTCTATCGATCTTATAGCTTCATTTCTAGACATAGCTTGCCCTTGTAAAATATCAGATGTAGCATTTCTTATTTTATAATTAAAAAAACTCTTATTTTGATTTAAAATAATACTTTTTGATTTTAAATTATAATTTATTTTTTTCGAGCCATTAACTTTTGTTTTCGAACTATTGTTTATTTCACTTGCATTATTAGTTTCGATTTTTGAATCATCTATACCTACATCTACAATAACGGAATCCGCATTGCAAACTTTAGATAACACTGCTCCTGGAGAAATTCCATTCAAAAAATCATTTATTCTATTATATGCAGGTTTTTTGTTATCAAATATCGTATTCTTTTTATATACCCCATGATCTGCAGAAAAAATCAAAATAACTTTTTTATCAATATTTAAATTATTATTATTTCCACTTATACCTACTAATTTTACACAAATGTCTTCAATTCTTCCAAAGATAGATTTGCTTTCGCAAAAAACGGAAAACTTTTTTCTTGCATTTGCCATTGATTTATTATTTAAAGGATAAATATTTCTAGATATATTCTGTAATAAATTCAATGTTTACACCCCTCTTTATATAATTATATTATTTATTTTTAAAAATTTTTTAAACTATAATTCCAATTCAAAAAATTACTTTAACAATTAATCAACCACTTTCTATTTTAGTTAAAAAAGTGATGATTATCAATAGATACAGAAGAAATAAATATTAAATTTTCATTAAAAATTTTCATAGAATTTTTTAATAAAAAATTAGGTAGTGAAAACTTCACTACCTTTTCTTAAGATTCAATATTTAAAGTTGTAGCTTTGATCAATAAATTTAACAATTCTTTTCTTTTTTTCTCCTCAACTCTTTCTTTCATCTTCTTGAAATCAGCAAAGTTGAATATTTTTTCGTCTTTTTTCTCCATATTTTTTCTCCCTATTTATGTTGTAATTTTTTAGATTGTCTTTTTTAGTGTGTCGTTTTGAACTATAATAGTACAAAATTTTATTCTTATAATTTAAAATATAATCTAGATTGATTGTTTCATTTTATTTTTCTAGTACTATATATATATTCTACGCAATCTATATATATTCCTTCTATAAAAATACAAAATATCTACTATTTTTTATTTATTAATAAACTTTTTCGATAAAAAAATCTATGTAATGTCGAAAATCACCGTTAATATTTGCAACATCACATAGATTTATTCTATATTTACTTGTTTTGTTTTTATTAATAATTTATTACTACTGATAATTATTTACTTAATTCGTTTTCTAAATAATTTATTGCTACTGATAATTGTTTTTCTTCATCTTTTTCTTCTATTGTAGGTTTTATACCTTTTCCATGGATGTACTCTCCATTTGGTGTGAAATATTGTGCTGTTGTTAATTTATATCCAGTGCCATCTTTAAGTCCTACAACTGACTGAACTATTCCTTTTCCAAAAGTTTTTGTACCTACTGAAATACCTGCTTTGTTATCAATTATAGCAGCAGTAAGTATTTCTGAAGCAGACGCACTATTTTCATTTGTCAACAATACTATAGGCAAATCAACCTTATTTGCATCTGACTTAAGATACTCTGTTTTTCCATGGCTATCTTTTGTATAGACGATTGTTCCTTTTCCTATCAACGTATCTGCTATATCAGCACATACATCTAGTAAGCCTCCCGGATTATTTCTCAACTGAACCTCCCACGGCTAAAGTCGCAGGGTTCTTATTTCACCGATTACTGCATACTTACTCGCACGTCTTACACAATCTCCATAAGCGTAAATTCCGATGGTTCCCACCGTACACTATAATTTAACATATATTATTTACTCAATATCCTAAGTCCTTCATTAAGAATGTTTATGCTTGCGTTTTTATCTCGATCGTGTCTAACTCCACATTTGCAAGTCCACTCTCTAATTGACAAGTCTTTTAATTCCTCATTTTTATAACCACATACATTACAGATTTGACTACTTGCAAAGAATGTATCTATTTGAACGAATATTTTATCGTTCCATTTAGACTTATATTCAAGTTGTCTTGCAAACTCTGACCAAGCTGCATCACTTATTGATTTTGCTAAGTTGTGGTTCTTGATCATATTCTTAACTTTTAGGCTTTCTGTACTTATTAAGTCATATTCCTTTACTATTTTTGTAGATAGTTTATGTTGAAAATCTAGCCTTTTGTTAGCAACTTTTTCGTGAATTTTAGCAAGTTTTATTCTTGCTTTGCTACGATTTTTACTGCCTTTGATTTTTCTAGATAATCTTCTTTGTTCTCTAACTATCTTTTTTTGATATTTCTTTAAGAATGTTGGATTTTGTACAGTGCCTTGGTTTTCGTCACTGAATATCGCAAAATCCTTTATTCCTAAATCTATACCGATAGATTTTCCAGTTTGATGATACCGTGTATACTCATTTTCTTGCAATTCACAAGATAAACTTACAAAATATTTTCCACTTTTAGACTTAGATACTGTTGCAGATAGTATTCTGCCTTGTATCTCATTGTATCCTTTGCATTTGACTTTTTTTAATTTAGGTAAATTTATATATTTACCTTCAAATCTAACGCTTGTAGATGAAGTAGTGTATGAATTTTTCCCACTTTTCTTTTTGAATTTAGGAAATCCGTAAGGTTTTATTCCTTTTTTAATTCTATTGAAAAAGTTTTTATATGCGTTGTCTAAGTTTCTTAAACTTTTCTGACACACATCTTTATCTACTTCATTGAGCCACAAATATTCCTTCTGTCTTTTTAGCTGTGTCAAATCTTTTGAACATTCCTTGTATGTTAGATTTGTTTTGCCTTCGTTGTACAATTCTTTTTTCTTATTCAAGTAGTAATTGTACACAAATCTTGCACAACCAAAAGATTTTTCCAAAAGTACTATTTGTGCTTTGTTAGGATAAATTCTGAATTTGTAAGCCTTGTTCACATTATCACCTCCTATCTATGTTTTTAGATCTAATCTAAATCTAAATCTAAATCTAAATCTAAATCTAAATCTAAATCTAATAAGATTTTATCATAAATAAAAGAAATATGTGCTAAATTAT
>JAISUA010000231.1 GCA_031272305.1 Clostridioides sp. | reverse complement strand
CTTGAACCTGTATATTTATTAATTGTAAGACCATTGCCTAATATTGAAGAATTATTTTTTTCATAAGCATCTGCAAAATTTGGATCGTATCCTGCTGATACATCGGCAGAAAGAACTTTTGTGTTACTTATAGCTCGTCTTATTTTTAAATCTGAATATTCGCCTTGAAGTGATACAAGTTCTGCTACTATATTTTCGAAATATCTTGAACACATTCCTGTATTTCCTTGAGAACCTACTTCTTCTTTGTCTACACAAAGTGCTACTGCTGTATATTTTGGTATTTCTTTTAGATCAAAAATTGCTTTGACTGCTCCATATGAACAAACTCTGTCGTCGTGTCCATAAGAAAGTATCATTGATCTGTCAAGACCTAAATCTCTTGCTTTCCCTGCAGGTACAATTTCTATCTCTGCAGTTTGGAAATCTTCTTCTATTATATTATATTTTTCTTTGATAAATTTAGAAATGTTTGCTTTGACTGCTTCTTTTTCTTCTCCATCTAGAGGAATACTTCCTATCAATATGTTTAGTGATTCAGCAGGTATAGCTTCAGAAATTTTCTTTGTATATTGTGTGCTTGCAAGGTGAGGAAGTATATCTGTTATACAGAATACTGGATCTTCTTCATCATCACCTATTGCTATATTTACCTTTTCTCCATTATCAAGATAAACTACACCATATATTGCAAGAGGAATTGTTGGCCATTGATACTTTTTGATTCCTCCGTAATAATGTGTTTTTAAGAAACAAAGGTCTCCTTCTTCATAAAGTGGATTTTGTTTCAAGTCAAGTCTAGGAGAATCTATATGTCCTCCTACAATTCTCATACCTTTTTCTATTTCATTTTCGCCAATCACAAATAATACTATTGTTTTATCTCTATTCACAGCATAAATTTTATCACCTGGATTTATTTTTCCACATGACAAAACTTCTTCTAAAGATTTGTAACCATTTTCTTTTGCAGTTTTTAAAAATTCGTCTACTGAAAGTCTTTCTGTCTTTGCTTTACTCAAAAATTGTTTGTAACCTGTTGCATAATCCTCTACTTCAGACATCACATTGCTTTCTTGGATTTGTTTCCAAGAGTTTTTGTAGTTTTTCAAAAAATGACCCCCTCTAATTTTCAATAGCAGAAAGTATTTATACTATTTTGTTTAAGTTTCTAAATTTTTTCTAAAAGTTTTCATTTAAAATCTTTTAGTATTTACTTTATACTATTTTTTATTTTTTCTACATAATTAAGTATTTTTTATTTAATTATGATATTATAATATCATAACTAAAATTAATAATAAAGGGGATTTAAAATGTTTTTGGATTATCATATACATTCTGATTTTTCTACTGACGGCAAATCAAGTATGGAAGAAATGATTTTGAAGTCAATAGATTTAAATTTATCTGAAATATGTTTCTGCGATCACGTCGATTATGGAGTTTTCACAGATGATTCTTTTATGGTTGATTTGGATAAGTATTTCGAAAAACTAAATTTATTAAAATCAAAATATCAAGACAAAATAACAATCAAGAAAGGAATTGAATTTGGACTGCAAAGACATCTGACTAGCTACTATCAAAATCGTGCTAAAGAATATGATTTTGATTTTATAATATGTTCTATCCACGCTATAGACGGACAAGACTTATACTTAGATTCTTACTTTGATGGAAAAACTCAAATAGAAATCTATGAAAATTTTTATAACGAGTTTTTCGAAGTTGTCAAAAATTACAAAGACTACAATGTCTTAGGACACTTAGATCTTATCAAACGATACTCACATTTTGAAGGTTCTTCTAGTGACGATTATTTTTATGATATTATCGAATCTATTTTGAAACAAGTAATCTCTGATGGAAAAGGAATCGAAATCAATTCATCTTGTTTTAGATATAAGCTTCCTGACCTAACTCCTTCTATGAAGATTTTGAAAATGTATAAAGATTTAGGAGGAGAGATAATTACTACAGGATCTGATGCTCACTCTACAGAATACCTTGCTTGCAAATTTGACTACATCCATTCAGTTCTAAAAGAATTAGGATTCAAATATGTCGCTGGATTCAATAAAAGACAACCAGAATTTTTTAAGATAGATGATATTTTGAAGTAACGAAGTAAAACATTAGACTTATATTCCTTGTATAAAGCTTTAGACTTATATTCACTTGTATAAGAAATTTAGATTTATATTCACTTGTATAAAGCTTTAGACTTATATTGTTTAAATAAGATCTAAAGAAATAAATTTTGAAAAAACTTATATATAATCTTTGATTTTCATAATCCAACTTTAATATTTGATTATATACATTAAAAATTTTATTTTCTTAATACGCCTAAAAATATTATCATATAACACCTCTTTGAACATATACTTGTACAAGAAATATTTTATTATAAATGACTAACATATTACTCATAGTAGATAACTATATACTTAATACAAGGATTTTTATAAAAATTTATTGAGAATATTTTTAAACTCATTAGAATTTTTTCAAGGAGGTGTTTTTTTGAAATTACCATATTTAGTATTTTCAACTGTGATTTTATTTATATCAAATTTAATAGTAAGGATACTTGGTTTCGTCTACAAAATATTTTTATCGAATGTACTAGGTGAAGTAGATCTAGGAATTTATCATATGATATTCAATTTTGTTATGATAGCACTTGCTCTTACAACTACAGGTATACCTACTGCTCTAAGCTGTCTTATTTCCAAAAAAAATACGTTAAATGATCGACACTCTACAAACGTACTATTTATATCAACACTATATACTTCAACTTTTGTTGCATTTATCATTTCTTTGATTATATCTTTGAATAATAGCTTCTTTGCACAGAAGTTTTTGAACAATCCAAATTTAAATATATATATACTTGCAGTAGCTCCATCTATTGTAATTATCACACTTTCAAATATTATGAGAGGCTACTTTTACGGTGTCAAAAAAATAATAGTGCCAGCAATTGGTCAAGTTTTAGAACAAATAAGTAAAATCCTTTTTGTGGTTGGATTTATATTTTTAATAGGAAATAATATATACAACTGTTACATAGCACTACTTGGAATATCTGTCGGCGAACTTGCAAATGTGATTTTTATGACTTTTCATATATTTAGCAAATATGATATTCAAAGAAAATATTCTATCAACATAAAAGAATTTTTAAACTCGTCACTTGAAACTGTAAAAATGGCTGTACCTATCACAACTAATAGAATGACAAATATAATTATCCAATCTATAAGCTCAATGATTATACCCTCAAGACTCGCTTTATCAGGAATCTCCTACACAAAAGCACTTAGTCTGTATGGAATTATGAGTGGAATGGTTATGCCATTTGTAATGATACCTTTTACACTAGGCTCTGCTCTGGTTGTCAACTTGATACCAAGTATCGCTCAAGAAATTGCTCTAAACAAAAAAGAAAAAATCAAGTTGAAAATTTACTATTCTCTTTTACTTACGCTTATCGTTGGAATATTATCATCAATGCTTTTCTATTTCTTTGGAGAAAAGATTTGTTTGATTGTATTCAAAAATGAACTTGCAGGAAAATATCTAAAACTTATGTGCATTGTTCCTTTGTTTATGTCGCTAAACCAAACACTTCTTGCAATTTTGAACGCTCTTAGAAAGGAAGTTATTTCTAGTATCAATACTATTGCAGGTACATTCCTTCAATTAATAGGTATATATGTTTTGTTGCCATTTGAAAATATAAATATGTATGGATATATAATAGTTATGAGCGTTTGCTCTATG
>JAISUA010000203.1 GCA_031272305.1 Clostridioides sp. | reverse complement strand
AATTTTTTCTTGTCTTTTTTGCTGAAGTTCTTCATTACATTATTCCACTTGTCTTTGACTTTTCCTCTTAACATTTTCATTCGCTCCTTTTTTTATAGTTTTTTAGCATCAGTTAATCTCAATCAATTTTTATATTATCAACTGATACATCTAGTATGTTTACTAAATCTTTTTTTAGATTTTCTTCTTGATTTAGCTTATCATTTTGATTTGATTTATCGTTATTCAAATCATAGTTACTTTGGAACACTTCTTTTGAACTTTCTTTTTCTATAGATTTTATGTCCACGTTTTCGTTATTATTACTGTTTTTTGATTTTATTTTTAAATTATTTATGGTTGAACCATCTATATCTAAATCTTCAATATCATATCCATATTCATCAAGTTTGAGTTTTATGACTTCTTTCAGACTTTCTTCGTAACCATTTTTGAAATTTTTAATTCCAACTTGATTTGCAAGTTTGTCTGCACTTTCAGAATAATTTTTATTGTATTCATCTAAATATTTAAGAGTCATATTTTCAAAACTCGTATCGTCTTTAAAAAAATTTATCACAGGAGTGATTATTATGAATACAAATATAAAGTTTATCACTAAATTTACATATGGCTTCAACTTTGACTTTGGAAGAATCATAACGACCATATTCACAACACAAGCTGTAATAAGAACACTCAAAACCCATTGTTTTATACTTGATAACACATTTTCACACCTTTCTTTTAATATTATGAGGAGAATCACTTTCCTACGACTCCTATTGATGTTATTATTGATACTGTTATGAAAAACATCACTGTTATCGAAACGACTTCTGCAAATGCAACTGACATCAAATTCGCTACTTCATTCAACATATTTGAGATATTTTCTTCTCCTATAGGTTCGACTATTATAGCTACTGCTTTATATACAAATATTACTGAAATAATTTTTATCAAAGGAATCGCACATATTCCTATCAAAACAATAAGTCCTATCCCTCCAAACACGTTCTTTATGAGCTGTGAAGATGATAGCAGCATATCCATCGAATCTGAAACAAATCCGCCTACTACAGGAATTAGGTTTCCTATAGCAAATTTTGCACTCTTCACCGTAAACTTATCAAAATTCGTTACATACATTGTCTGTATTGAGATAAGTGCCAAAAATATCGAAAACACAGCTCCTGTCGCTACTAAATTGAAATTTTTTAGAAAAGAATATGCTTTCTTAAGTTTTATATTTTCTGAGAGATTGTTTACTACTAATACTGAAAAAGCTATTATTAGTGATGTAAATAAAATATTTTTAAAAACGATGTTTATCACTGTATTTCCAACTAAAAAAATCGGGCTAAGTGTACTTGATGTAATAGGTAGCCCCATCACAACAAGTAAAGCCATCAAAATTGGTACTATAATTTGCATAAGTCCAATACCTCTGTCTACACTTGAAAAGCATATCTCAATAATATCTTTGAATCCTGCCAATGTGAATACAACTAACGAAATAAATATCACATAATTAGCAACGTTTGCTACTGCACCTGACGAAAATGAGTTTTCTAGACTTTTTAGAACTGAGGAAAGCATTGCAAGTACTAAAACTATCGATACCATTTTTAAAGCCGACTTCACTTCTTTGAATAACAAAAGTCTTATATTATCTTTGTCGAATAAATCAAATATATTTTTCTTTCCCTTTAACAAATCTGATGTGAATGTTTTTATGTCCATTTTTTTTAATACTGAATTATCCTGATTCATATATTCCTGAATTTGTGAAATGTCTATTTGTTCTAATTGTGTATCTAAATAATTATCGATTGTTTCATTGACATATTTATTTGTATCTTCGCTTGATTTATTTGTGTTATTATTTGTATCTTCGCTTGATTCATTTATGTTATTATTCGTATTTTTGTTTTTTTCACTTGTATTGTTATTTATAGAGTTACTTGTATTTTTATTTGTTTCATTCATATAATTATTTATAGTTTTGTTTGTTTTATCTGTATTATTTTGTGCGTATATTTTTGAGTTTGTTGATATGGATATGGTTAGAATCACAGCTAAAAAGATAATCCTATATAAAATTTTTTTCATTTGTATCATCCTTTCTATAATTCTGTTTTTATCTAAAATTATATTTTGTTTTTTATTTTTAAAAATTTTTTTATTTAAGCGAGTATATCTGTTATCATTTGAACTATTGATAATAGAATCGGAAATGACATCGACATCACGATTATTTTACCTGCAAATTCAAGTTTTGCTGCTATATTATTTTCTCCAGCATCCTTGCAAAGTTGTATTGCAAACTCTACTAGATACGAAATTCCTATCAATTTTATTATTAGAGAAATATACATATTTGGTATATTTGCTTTTGTAGCAAGAGTTTGTATTGATTCTATGATGAAATTTAATTTGAAAAGTACTTCTAATATGATTACTACACCTGCTATTATTCCAATAAAATTCGCTATCTCTGGTCTATCTTTTTTCAAAAGAACACATAGTATAGTAGAAATTATAGCTATTCCTACAATTTGCATTATTTCCAAGAATATCACCTCCTATCTTTTTAGTATAATTGAAACATTGTTCTAACTGTATTAAAGAGTGTTGATATTTCGTTGATTACAAGACCTAGTACTATGATTACACCTGCTAGAGTTGTAAGACCTGTCCAATCTTTTCTGTCCGTTTTTTCTAAGATCATATTTAACACTGAAATCAAAATTCCTATTCCAGCTACTTTTAAAATAAGTGCAAGATTCATATTTGTTCCTCCTTTTATTCGTTTTTTATATTTTTTCTTTTTTATATTTTTTCATAGAATTTTTAATATAATATTATACATATTGCTATTACTGAAAATGTTATAAGCTTTTTATATAAATTCCCCTTTTTATATACATCTTCTTTTAACTCACCCGTTCTTTTTTTTAGGTTCTCTATAGTCAAATCAATCATTCTCTGTTGTGAATTGACATCACTGCTTCCAAGTGAGAGAAGCAATTTCTTAAATTCCATCAATTCTTCTTCCTTCAAGTAAGTATCCGTTTTCAAAATATTGATATTTTCATTCAAAATCTCATCTAAACTTTTTCCATCTTCTCTTCTCAGACTTCTTTGCATTTTAAAGAAAAAATTCTTATAATCAGAAGTTGTCTTACTTATCATATGCGAAAAAATTTCTTCAAGAGTATACATTGAAAATGATATCTCTATTCTTATAAGTTCAAGTACTCTAATTAGTTCATTTATTTGTTTGTGTCTATTTACGAAAACTTTTTGCACATACTCTCCTATCAAATAACCACTTCCGATCAAAATTCCAACTATAAAAAATTTAATCTGCAAAAAATCCACCCCTTTCCAAATTTTATTTTCTAAATAGATATATCTCTTACTTCTTCGAATTTATTTTTAAATTATGCTACACCACTTCAATTCTTTGAATTCATATATATTTTTCACTGTTCCTGGTCCATTTTTAGCTGATAAGACAATCACCCTTTGAAAAAGTTCTCCATTCAATAGTTTTCTAAGCTCTTTTCTATGCAAAATATCCTCTATTGAATTTCCATGGACAGTAGTTATCAAATTTACTCCACCATTTAAAGCTGTATAAAGTGAAGCTATTTCTTTTTCACTTCCAATCTCGTCTGTGACAATCACATTTGGAGACATTGCTCTCAAAATCATCATTATTCCTATATCTTTTGGACACGAATCTAAAATATCTGTTCTTATCCCTATATTCATTTGAGATATTCCTAAATATGACCCAGAAATTTCGTTCCTTTCATCTATCACGCAAACTTTCATACCATCTAAGTTGTAATTTTTATTTCCATTGCTTAGATTTCTAACAATATCTCTAAGTAGAGTTGTCTTTCCACATTGAGGTGGAGAAATAATAATCGTATTAAAAATCTTTTTATCTACAATATATTTTAGAATTTTATCGGAACAGCCTATTATTTCTCTCGATATTCTTATATTTAGCGAAGATATGTGCTTGATATTTGCTACTTGTCCATTTTCAATTATGACCTTACCCATAATTCCAACTCTATGACCACCTTTAAGTGTGATAAATCCCTTTTTGATGTCATCAAGAAAAGAATAAATTGAGTACTTACACATAATTTGAAAACTTTGTTCTATATCCTCCATTGTTATGTTGTAAGGCTCTTCCAATTTTTCAGTGATTCTTTTATTTCTTTTATTTATAAAAAAATCTCTTCCTTGTGAATTTATAATCATAGGAGAATTAACTCTTAATCTTATTTCTTCTATCTGCATATTATTTTTTTCGATTATAGAATTTTGCAAGGATTTTTCTAGTATTTCTCTAAGTTTTTGCGAAAGTGAATTTGTGACATTTTCAGGTAAACAATTCACAACACCTTCCTCCTCTCTCGTTTGTTCTTGTCCAAATAGTTTATTTATAACATTGTATGATTTTGTGTAGTAAATAGAACAAAAAAAAGAAAAATCACTTTCAATATTGAAAATGATTTTTCTTTTTTTGTCCTATAATATTTTTCAATACGAGAAGGTATATGAGGAAAAACGAAGTTTTTCACGCTTCGAACCAAGTAGGAAACTTCGATGACGAAAATCAAAGATTTTCTATCTCAGTTTTTTCAAGACTTATTATCTTGGTTTTATTTCAAGTTATTGCAAGTCTTATTATGAGAAGCGAATTTCCTATCTTATTATTCCTTTTCGATATGCTTCTAGCAATTTCTTCAAATCGTCAATTTTATTTTTTATAACTTCTCCTTCGTCAGTATCACGAATCATTTTTCTCTTTCCTTCATTTCTAAGTAACACTGTAGTTGACACTATATCGCTTTCATTTTCGATAGCTTCCTCAATTGATGTAAATGGTTCATGAGCTACTATATGAATACTTCTTGAATTATATATAAGTGTGTATCCTGCTATTCCTGTAGAATTTTGATACGCTTTCGAAAATCCACCGTCTATTGCCAGTATTCTTCCATTTGCTTTTACTGGACTTTCTCCTTTTTTACTTTTAACAGGCACATGTCCATTTATAATATGAGATTCCTCAAAATTCAAATCAAACTCATCAAAAATATCTTTGCAGATTTTTTCATCTTCTCTCAATTCGAAATAAGGATTTTTTACTTCTTTATGACTAGCTTTGTCATCGATAAAATATCTTTCAAAAGTAGTCATTGAATTTTTTCCAAATAAAGATGATGCTTTTCCTGTCCACATATACCACATCATATCCATACCATACAATTTTTCTTCGCAATCTTCTTCAATGAAAAAACCATTTCTAATGATGTCCTCCATCTTGTCCATCAATTTTCTTCCAGCGTATTCTTGAAATTCTTCTAAACATTCTTTATGATTATTCATAATAGATTCATTTCTTATCTTCATACTCATAAAACTTCCATCATCGTTAAGTGGAACACATCCATGAAGCAACAAATTCGAATTGTATTTCAAATAGATACTTCCTTTGTCAAATAGGAATTTAATATGTTTTTGAAGTTTTTCACTTCGTTTGAATGAAGATGTTATTTTTTCGATTACTACCTTTTCCTCATCAGAAAGTTTGTAAGGATTATTTCTATCTATAGTCGGAAAGTTTGTATCGTTTAATTTATATTCTGTGTCATTTATTTTTATGGTATAATTATCAAAATCTATTTTTTCAAGAAGAAGTCTATCATTCATTTCAAATTCAGGTCTTCTGTTTATCACTTCTCCCTCTAATTTAAATTGAATGATACTTATCGCCTTGTGAATTTTTGCAATCAAATCTTTTTCATAATCAGATATTTCTCCTTCCAAAACCTTTGGTTTGAAATCTTTACAAGGATCATCTTTATAAACCTCCATCGCAAAACTATACAAAGGTAGAAGATTGATTCCATAAACATCTTCAATAATATCAAGATTCATATATCTTGCAGAAATTCTAAGCACATTAGAAATACAAACTTCTTGTCCTGAAGCTGCTCCCATCCACAAAATATCGTGATTTCCCCACTGAATATCTAATGAATGATGTTCAATAAGTTTGTCCATCACAATATCTGGCCTTGCACCTCTATCGTAAATATCTCCTACAACATGAAGTCTTGCTACAACCAACTTTTGAATAAGATTTGATATTTCTGATATAAAATCTTTTGCAATACCTATTTTAATTATATTGTCTACAATACTTTCAACATAATATTTTTTGTGTTCACTATCTTCCTCTTCGTGAAGAAGTTCCTCTACTATATGTCTAAATTCTTTTGAAATTAATTTTCTTACATCTTTTCTAGTATATTTACTAGAAACATATCTGCAAAGTTCAATCAATCTGTAGATAGTCTTTCTGTAGAAATCAATTATTTCATTTGTATTTACAAAAGCTTCAACTGACAATTCATTTTTTCCACTTAAACTTTTTTCTATCAAACTTAATTTTTCTTCAGGATAATAAATAATTGTAGCAAGTTGTTTTTTTTCTTGTTCACTCAACTCCTCTGAAAATAAATCTTCTATTTTTCGTTTAATTGTTCCTGATCCATTTTTTAAAACATGAGTAAACGCTTCATATTCTCCATGTATATCTGTTATAAAATGTTCTGTTCCTTTTGGCAAATTCAAAATAGCTTCCAAATTTATTATTTCAGCACAAACTTCTTTAGAATTCGTATATTCTTTTGACAATAATTTTAAATATTTAAATTT
>JAISUA010000211.1 GCA_031272305.1 Clostridioides sp. | reverse complement strand
TTTTACATACAAAAATAATTTCGATTTTATAATATCCTTTTTTTCAAACTTATGTTTTCGAATATTTTTCTCTACTTTTTTTTCAAACTTATGTTCTCGAATATTTTTCTCTACTTTTTTTTCAAACTTATCTTCTCGAACACTTTTCTCTATTTTTTTTTCAAACTTATCTTCTCGAACACTTTTCTCTATTATATTATCTCTTATATTTTTTAGTTTTGACTTTTTTAAGTTGAAACTTTCATGTTTAGACAAGTTTTCATAAGGTTCTCCTACGAAAAAAAGTCCATATATCAAATAAAAAATATATGACATATATCCTATATAGAAATTATTTATAATAGTAAGAGCAAATCCAAGTATCAACAAGAAATTCTTCTTTTCTTTTTGCCATATTCTAAAACCTAGCACCGTTAGAGGTAAATAAACATAACCATCTGTCATATAGTCAAACATCATACTTATTCTTATAAAAATGATCGCAAAACCAAACGAAACAGCTCCTATTATACTGCTATATCTCCTTTTTCCTTCATATCTAAAAAGAGCGTACATAAAGATCATCATCAAAAAATTTTTGAAAACATTAAGCCACAACTGCCATCTAGCAGATGTTATATAATCATTTGGAAATCCAAAAATCATTTTTAATAGATGACTAAGATAGAAAAAAGGACTCGTTGTATAATAATAGCTAAACTCACTAAAAACATCACCGCCAAGTCCATATGCAAACGACCAAAAACCATCACCAGAATTTATTACTTTCGAAATAAATGGTACAAACTGCATCATTTGAACAACGCTATCTGTATTTGGATTTGAAATAGAAGATTTCATATATATAAAAATAATGTGATTCAACATTGCAAGCACAAAAAAAGCTAAAACTATAGAAAGTTTAATAAAAAAATCTTTCGAAAAAATATTAGAATTTTTCATACTTAAAATTATTTTTTTATCAAAAAAATTTATACTTCTTCTACAAAAATTATTTATATTTTTTTTATTTTCCATAAATCATTTATTCCCCTCAAAAAAAGTCTTTTCTTTCAAATCAAACGAATCTATTTCTTTTTCTTCAACAAATTCTTTGCATTTTAAATCAAGCGAATTTATTTCTTTTTCTTTACAAAAATTTTTTTCTTTAGAAGTCACTGCTACTTCCAAAAAATCTTCCTCTTTTTCTTTTGTTTTTTTATACTTGTTTTCATATTCTTTCAATTTTTTATACTTGTTTTCATATTCGTTTGATTCTTTATACTCATTATACTCATTTTTATATTCTTTCGATTTATCTTCATATTGCTTAACAGTAGACATATTTGAATTATATTTACAATAGTCTTGTTGATATTTCCAAAAATATAATTCTTTTAAATTGTTAAAAGTCATATGATTAGTATTTGTAATATCTTTTTTAGCAATATTAGTATGATTTATATTCGTATGTTTGATAATGTAGTGAGGTCTTTTTTTAGCTTCATAATAAATTCTACCTATGTATTCTCCAACTACACCTATTGAAATCAATTGAATACTTCCTATCAACAAAATAGCACTTATAAGAGTAAAATATCCTTTAGATGATATACCATTAACAATAGTATCTATAAGCGTTACAAAAATATAAAGCATACTAATTCCCAAAATAATCAATCCTATATGAATTATAAGCCTAAGTGGTTTGTTGTTGAAGGAAATTATTCCTTCTATACCATAATTAAAAAGTGATTTCAAATTCCATTTACTACTTCCTTCTGTTCTTTCTACATTTTCATAATTTATATAAGTTTTGTCATAACCTATAAATGAAAATAATCCCTTCGAAAACCTATTGTACTCTGTAAGAGATAATAAACTTTCCTTAGCTCTCCTTGACAATAATCTAAAATCTCCAACTCCATCATAAAGAGGTACATCTATCAAATTGTTCACCAATTTATAATAAAGCCTTGTCAAATTTTTTCTAATAAATCCTTCGCCCTTTCTTGTTCTCTTGCAGATCACTTGATCGTAGCCTTGCAAATAACATTCCACCATTTTAGGAATCAATTCAGGCGGATGTTGCAAATCAGAATCCATTATAATTGATACATCTCCATCAGACGCCTCAAGTCCAGCTAACATTCCACTTTCTTTTCCAAAATTTCTAGAAAACGATATAAATTTCACATGTTTGTCTAGATCAGCAATGCTCTCAAGTATACTTTCAGTATGGTCAACACTTCCATCATCTACAAAAATCATCTCATAAGAATATTGTTTTACAGTACAATAAGATTCAAGAACATTGTTTAAACAAGAATATGTGTTTTCTAATACTTGTTCCTCGTTATAACAAGGAATTATAACTGAAATTTTCATAAATATTTCCCCCTTCTATACAATAAAATTTCTCTAAATAAAGTGTTTGCAATAAAAAATTTAAAAATAATCGAAAAAAATAACTATTTAGTATAAAATTATAAAATAATTAAAACAGAAATTATTTTATCTTAAAATTGTAAAATAATCGAGAAATTAATAATTATTTTATAAAGTATAAAAATGTCAAATGTCGACAATTTGACTATATCAGACATACTAGTAAATGTCAAATTACAATTTATTAACCTAAAATTTAATTCTTTTCTTAAGATTTGTAACTTTTATGTAATAACAAGCATCAAATTAATTGATAAATACGTACTTTAAATATTCAAAAAATGCTAATACAACCTTACTATTTTTTAATATTTTTAGTAATTATTTTATATCTTATTTTTCATTAATATAGTATAATCTAAGATAACACAAATACGAATACATTTTGGAAGGATGTGAATTAAAATGCCAACTAAATGTCTGAGAGAACCAATTAATGGCTTTACTCACTTATTTGGAGCAATACTATCATTTGCAGGTCTTTTAGCTCTTTTGATTAAGACTTGCTTGACAACTTCAAGTGCGTTATCTATTACATCAGTAATTATTTTTGGAATAAGTTTGATTTTACTTTATTCTGCATCTGCAACATATCATCTAGTTGTTTCTTCTGATAAAGTACTTGATTGGTTGAGAAGATTTGATCATTCTATGATTTTCTTACTTATAGCTGGAACTTACACGCCATTTTGCCTTGTTTCTTTGAGAGGAAAAACTGGTTGGATTTTATTTTCAATTGTCTATGCTATAGCAATAGCAGGTATATGCTTCAAATTGATTTGGTTCAAATGTCCTCGATGGATTTCTACTTTGATTTATGTTGGAATGGGATGGATATCTGTTTTCTTGTTAAAACCACTCTATTTTTCAATATCACTTGGTGGATTATCACTATTATTACTTGGAGGATTGTTTTACACAATAGGTGCTGTTATCTATGCAACAAAACCTAAATGTTTGAAATTTAAATACTTGCAGTTTCATGAAAT
>JAISUA010000050.1 GCA_031272305.1 Clostridioides sp. | reverse complement strand
TTATAAAACTTTTTATATTGTAAATAGAACCCTGCGACTTAAGTCGTTGGATGTTCAGAAACGCAAAACGGAGGTACATATGAACGAAAAAATTATTAAAATCAACAATAAATCAGATAAGCCTGATAATATTATAAAAAACAACAATTTACTTATAGATAAATGTTTAGAAATCCAAGGAAAATTACCTTCTTTTATGAAAGATTACTTTATATTTTTAAAAGGAAGTGTAGCTTCTTCTTCAAGACTTGCTTATTTAGAAGATATACTTTTCTTCTGTGATTACTTAGTATCTACAGAAGAACTTACAGAAGCAACTAAAGTATCAGAAATTACAATCGAAGAATTCAATAATATAAAATCAAGAGATATAAATTTATTTTTGGGTGATTTTTGCTGTAGATATTATAAAGAAAAAGAAAAAACAACTATCATTTACGAAAATAACAATAGAGCATTATCAAGAAAAAAATCATCTATTTCTAGTTTGTTTAAATTTTTGTACAGAAATGAGCAAATAAGCGAAAATATTATTTATGGTTTGAATCCTATCAAACTTCCAAAACCTCAACCTGATGCAATCAAAAGACTAGATATAAACGAAGTTGAAGAAATGCTTGAAGCTGTCGAAACAGGCAAAGGTCTTACTGACAGAGAAAAAATCTATTGGGAAAAAACAAAATACAGAGATAAAGCAATTTTGGCGTTGTTTGTTACTTATGGACTTAGATTAAATGAGCTTAGAGAACTAAATATTTCTTCTTTTAATTTTTCTAGAGGAGAATTTATGATTTATAGAAAACGTGGAAAAGAAGTTCTTATGCCTATAAATAAGACTTGTGAAAAAGTAATTAAAGACTATATCGAACTAGAACGTTTCGACGATGAGATTTTGGACGATGAAACAAAAGATGCTCTATTTTTATCTCTTCAAAAAAAGAGAATGACAGCCAAATCAATAAGGGAGCTTGTAAAGAAATATACTTCTATTTCTATGCACACTTCCAGAAAAAAAGGATATAGTCCACATAAATTGAGAGCTACAGCTGCAACATCACTTATTGAGAATGGATTCTCTATTTACGATGTGCAAAACTTGTTGGATCATGATAATGTCACAACAACACAGCTCTACGCTGCTCACAAACGAAATGTAAAAAGAGATATAATCAAAAATTTCGAATGGCTCGACGACGAAAAACAAGATGATAAATAAAAAAAATTTCTACTTTTTATCGAAGATAACTTCTTGCAAGTCTTATTATGAGAAGTGCATATGATAGAAAACGGATGTTTTCGCACTTCGAATAACTAGACTTATCTCATTAGATTTTACTTAAGAGATGATAAGTCTTATTATATTTATCATAATATTTTTTGTTATGTAGGTACAATTATCTTCAAAATTAATATTATATAATATAATCTCTAATTATCAATATTTAAGTTTGAATTTTATTATTTGTAACCACTATTAAATAAAGTGAAAAATTAGAGATTTTTGGAGGTATCAACTATGAATAAAAATATTGTAGAAGTAAAGAATCTAAACAAAACTTTTTACAACAAACAAGGTGAGATAAATGTTTTAAATGATATAAATTTTTCACTTCAAGAAGGCGAAATTCTAACTCTTCTAGGACCTTCTGGAAGTGGAAAATCCACTCTTCTTAATATACTTACGAATCTAATAAAACCTACATCAGGCGAAATTCAAATAAACGCAAAAATAGGATATATGTTTCAAAAAGATAATCTTCTCGATTGGAGAAATATCTACGACAATATTACAATTGGACTTGAAATTCAAAAAAAGAAAAATGATATTGAATCTAAAAATCGTATAGACAATCTCTTAAAAACATATGGATTGTGGGATTTTAGAAATATGCATCCAAAGGAGCTCTCTGGAGGTATGAGACAAAGAGTTGCTTTGATAAGAACATTATCTGTAGATCCTGATGTACTCCTTTTAGATGAGCCATTTTCTGCACTTGATTATCAATCAAGACTTTTGGTCTGTGATGATGTCTATAAAATAATAAAAAATGAAAATAAATCTGCCATTCTAGTCACTCACGATATAAGTGAGGCTATAAGCATATCTGATAAAGTCGTTGTCCTTTCTAAGCGACCTGCAAAAGTTATCAATGTACATCAAATAAATATCAATGTTGAAGGTGAAAAAAGCCCTTTAAAAACTCGTAATGTTCCAAAATTCCAAACATATTTCAATACTATATGGAAGGAGTTGCAGTCTGATGAAATTTAACAAAAATTCTAAAGGATATGTAGAGTATTTGAGAAATATTCAGAAAGAAAAAAAGAAAGTACTACTCTACCAAATATTAATTTTAATTGGTTTTATTTTTTGTTGGGAAATTCTAGCTAACTTTAAAATTATAAATGTTTTTCTTTTTAGCAAGCCAAGTCAAATATATAGACTATTCGTCACTTATTTGTTAAGTGGTGAACTTGGAATAAATGTCGCTATATCAGTCTATGAAACTGTATTAGGTTTGATTATAGGGACAGTCTTTGGAATAATCATAGCTATTGGACTTTGGTGGTCTAAGAAACTTTCAAAGATTCTAGATCCATTTCTTGTAGTATTAAATGCACTTCCAAAAACAGCACTTGCACCTATTATCATTGTATGGATTGGTGCTGGAGTGAAAGGTATTATATTCACATCGATCTCAATATCAATCGTTGTAACAATTCTATCTGCTTATAATTATTTTATCAGTGTAGATGAAGATAAAGTTAAGATGTTGCAAACTTTTGGAGCTACGAAATGGCAAATCTTTTGGAAATTGATCCTTCCAGCAAATACAATTAATTTGATAAATTTAACTAAGATAAATATAGGTATGTCTTGGGTTGGTGTAATTGTTGCAGAATTTTTAGTTTCAAGATATGGAATTGGTTATATGATAGTGTATGGAAGTCAAGTATTTAAATTAGATTTAGTAATGATGGGAGTATTTGTACTTGCAATCTGTGCTTGGATTATGTATGAAATAGTAAACTTACTTGAAAAATACTACTCTAAAAAAAGATATTAAGGCTTATCATCACTTAAATAAGATCTAATGAGATAAGTCTTGAAAAAAGTGAGCTAGAAAATCTATGATTTTCGTTAGCGAACTTTC
>JAISUA010000214.1 GCA_031272305.1 Clostridioides sp. | reverse complement strand
CTGAAAATACACCACATATTACACCATTTATCAAACCAACCAAAAATTCTCTCAGAATTAAATTATATTCTGATTTCTTATTTGCCGATAAATTTATAACTGTTACTGAATTTGCCTGTGTTCCAGAATCGCCTGCAAGACCGATTACAAGCGGAACAAAGAAAAGTATAGGAAGTAACGAATTATCTGTATTAAGCTCTAATTTGTACATAATCCAAGATGCAATTATACCTCCAATAGCAGACATCAAAAGCCAGATAATTCTACCTCTAACAGAAGATATTAATTGCTCAAAAAAACTTGTTTTTTCTTGTTCTGATCCACTTCTTTCATATTCAGAACTTCCTGCAATTTTGTACATATCTTCTGTAGCTTCTTCTTCTATAACATCAATTATATCATCAATTGTAATTATTCCTTTTAGTACTCCTTCTCTGTCTATTACAGGAATACATACAAGATTATATTTAGATACCAATCTAACTGCTTCTTCTCTATCTTCATCTACATATACAGATACTATATTTTCACTCATTAAGTCTTTTATTATGCAATTATCTCTTGCTACAATAAGTTCTTTTAGTGATAATACTCCTACAAGTTTTTCTTTATTATCAACTACATATATATAGTAAATTGTCTCTGCTTCTTTTGCTTCATTTCTTATATGATTTATTGCTTCTACAGCTGTCATATCTTCATTTACATATATATATCCTGTAGTCATAGTACCACCTGAGCTATCTTCTTCATAACCTAATAGTTCCTTGACATCATCTGCATCTTCTTCACTCAATAATTCCAAAACTTTTTCTTGTTCTTCAGGCTCAAGTAGATTAATGATATCAACCATATCGTCATGCGACATCATTTTTAGAATATTTTTAGTATGTTCTACATCAATTTCCTCAATAATCATCTTAAAAAACTCTGAATCCATCTCTTCTAAAACCGACGCTGCCATATCAAGAGGTAACACTTCGAATATTTTTATTTTTTCGTCATCTTCTACCTCTTCAATAATATCTAGAATATCCATAATATGATATTCTTCCATCAATTCTCGTAACTCCAAAAGTTTTTTATTATTAATTAATTCTTTTACCTGTAATAACAACTCATCAGAAATATCCTGCTTCCTGTCCATATGTTCCACCTTTCAATTTGCTTGACCTAATATCAATATTTTTATTGTGTTCTTTGTTTTAATTTTTATGTTTATACTTGTATATTAATTTTCATCTCTGTATCCAAAACTGCTTATATAGTTTTGCGAATTTCTCCAGTTTTCCTTTACTTTTACCCAAAGTTGAAGGTTTACTTTTGAACCTAGTAGAAATTCTATTTCTTCTCTAGCTGACTTTCCTATTCCTTTTAATTTTCTTCCGTTCTTACCTATTATTATACCTTTATGTGAGTCCCTTTCGCAATAGATAACTGCACTTACATCTATAATATCTTTATCTTCTCTTGATTTTATTCTTTCTATCTCTACTGCTACACCATGAGGAATCTCATCATTTAAATACATCAGTACTTTTTCTCTGATCAATTCTGAAATCAACACTCTTTCCGGTTGATCTGTAATCATATAATCAGGAAAATATTTTGGTCCTTCTTTTAAATAATTTTTGATAACCTTAACAAGTGTATCTATATTTTTAGATTTCAATGCAGATATAGGTACTATATCAGAAAATCCTACTTCATTATCATACATTTTGATAAGCTCAAATAATTCTTCTTTATCTTTAAGTTTATCTATTTTGTTGATAACTAAAATAATAGGTGATTTTGAATTTTTAAGTTGTTCAATAATTTTTCTATCACCTGTGCCTATAAATTTTGAATCATCTACTACATATATAATAGCTTCAACATCTTTTGTAGCTTCTGTAGCTACCTTTTGCATGTATTCGCCCAATTTATTTTTAGGTTTTTGCATGCCAGGTGTATCTATAAAAACAATCTGTGATTGTTCATCTGTATATACTGCTTGAATTGTATTTCTAGTAGTTTGTGGCTTATCACTCATAATCGCAATTTTTTCACCTACTACATTGTTCATAAGGGTAGACTTTCCTACATTCGCCCTTCCTACTATACTTACAAATCCTGATTTAAACATATATTTCTCCTAACTTTTTCTTATGTTTTCTTATGTTTTCTTATTTATATTATAACATAGTTTATTTGGAAATTATCACATTCCGTAAAAAATTCCAAATTGAAATACTAAAATCGCAATAAGAACTCCAAGTAAAGCTCCTGCAAAAGTTTCCCAAAAACTATGTATTTTCCCTTCTATTCTGCTCTGTGCTACAAGCACAGCCATAATATAGGCAAGTGTTGATGCTACAACCCTTTCTGTCATAAGTGTGATAGCTGTTGCAATAGAAAAAGCGAGTGCAGCATGTCCACTTGGCATACCACCTTGCAAAGGCGTTCCTGTAGAAGTGAGTGCCTTTACCACTACAACCATTATAAGAACCAAAATAATACATATCAAAGTTATATGTAATTCAGATTCACGAAGTTTATTTATAAGTGCACCAGACAAATCAGTAAGTTTATCATAAAACAAAATATATCCTACTACAACTGAATTAAGTGCAGAAACTAACACTGCACCTGCTGCTACATCTTTTGCAATTTTTGCTAGAGGATGATATTCTTCTGTCACCAAGTCAACCGCCTTTTCCATAGCTGTGTTAAACATCTCTGCCACAACAACAAGTGAAATTGATCCAAATAATATTATCATCTCTATCTTTGATAAATTCAAAAATAAACTCACTATCAAGACAAGTGCTGAACCTAGATAATGTATTTTCATATTTCGTTCAAACTTAAATGTATACAAAATTCCATTTATAGCGTCGTTAAATGCTGGAAGAATACCTTTATGTCTTCTATCTGGTTTATTTCCTGGTATCATAATCAATCATTCCTTTGTAATATTTAGCTTATTGAGAATATCTTTTTCTCGTTTTCTCATATCTTTTGTGTTTTCATCTGTATCATGATCATATCCAAGCAAATGAAACATACTGTGACATACTAGAAAACATACTTCCCTTTTTAAACTATGATTATATTCTACACTTTGTTCCTTAGCTCTTTCAAGTGAAATAACAATATCTCCTAAAGATATTTCTCCAAATTCTACTTCTTCAAATGGCATTTGTGCAAAATTTTCTTCTGCTTCTTCCGTGAAAAGAGGAAAAGAAAGCACATCTGTAGCTTTATCAATATTTCTAAATTCACGATTTAATTCTCTTATTTCATCGTTATCTACAAATGACAAACTTACATCGTAATCATCATCATATCCTTCATAATTTAAGCATTCTATCATGATATTTTTTATGTCATTCATTATATCTTCATTTAACTTTATCTTTTCTTGTCTATCTTCAAAAATAATATTCATTCTTTGTATCACCTTTTTCTTTCGTTTTCTAATTTTCTTTCGTTTTCTAAATTTATAATTTATAAATTTTTATTAGTATTTTTTATTCTTAAATTTTCCTTTTTGCTTTTTTTGTTCCTTTTTTTCTTCCTCTTTATTATTGAATTTTTCGTATGCCTTTATGATTCTTTGAACCAACTCATGTCTTACAACATCTTTGTTAGTAAGCATTATTTGACCAATTCCTTTGACACCTTTCAATATATGCACAGCTTGAATAAGTCCACTTGTTTTCTTAGTTGGCAAATCTATTTGAGTAATATCTCCTGTCACTACAGCTTTTGAACCAAATCCAAGTCTTGTAAGAAACATTTTCATTTGCTCTGGAGTTGTATTTTGTGCCTCATCTAGTATTATAAATGAATTATCTAGAGTTCTTCCTCTCATAAATGCTAGAGGTGCAACTTCTATCACTCCTCTTTCAAGATATTTTCCTACTTTTTCTGCACCTAACATTTCGAAAAGTGCATCATAAAGAGGTCTAAGATATGGATCGATTTTTTCCTTTAGATCTCCTGGCAAAAATCCTAAGCTTTCTCCTGCTTCAACTGCAGGTCTTGTAAGTATGATTCTACTTACTTCATCTCTTTTGAAAGCTCTAACAGCCATAGAAACTGCAAGATAAGTCTTTCCTGTTCCAGCTGGTCCTACGCCAAATGTTATGTCGTTGTTTTCGACCAATTTTATATATTCTTTTTGACCTAAAGTCTTTGGTTGCACTGCTTTTCCTGAATGATTTACTATTATTATATCTTCAAGTTCTTTTATTTTATCTTCGCTTCCATCTTTCAAAAGAGAAAGTGAATAACTTATGCTTTGCTTATCTAATTTTTTGCCATTTGAAACGGTTCTTTGAAGCTCGTTCATAAGTTTTATAGCAGCATCTATATTTTCTCTCTCACCTATCAAAATAACGCTACCTTCTCTAAGTATTATATCTATATTCAAATTACTTTCAATCAGTTTGACATTCTCATCAAAATCTCCAAATAATTCTCTTTCAAATTTTGGCTCTATTATTTCAAATTTTTCCTGTGTTATCACACGCATTGCTCCTTTTCTAGTAAATTTTTATAATAGAAAGCAAAGCTTTCTGAACTTAGAATAACTAGACTTGATACATTTTATCGAGTATAACTCCTGCAAATCTCAATAAGTTTGATTTCAAAGTCCAAATCTTATATAATATATTTGCTTTCAAATTCTAAATTATATATATTTATTTTGATTATCATTGTTGAGTATCCTTTATATATTTATTTTGATTATTATTGTTGAGTATCCTCTTCTTTTTTTTCTGGTTCGAATTTGTTTCTTATATCATTTATAGGTCTTTTCTCAGGATTCGAAGGCGTTTCTTCTTCATCTTGATTATTATCTCCATTACCTGTTTGATTTTTTATAATGCTTTCTGCTTCATTGTTATCAAGGTTGTATATTTGTGCAATATTTTCACTTGTTTTCACTGTTATTGTATAAGTCAAAATATTTTTATCAACCTTAAAATCGTGATTTACATCTACAATCTTTGCAGAAAGAGGAATCATATATTCAAGTTCTTTGATTACTTTTTGGGAAAGTGATTTTTTCAAATCATCCTTATTCAACTCAACCTTTTCATTATTTGTTTCAAAAAAAGTGCTTACTTT
>JAISUA010000210.1 GCA_031272305.1 Clostridioides sp. | reverse complement strand
CCAAAGGAACACCTGGAGAAACGATTACAAGGTCAAACTCTCCTAAATTCTCAGGAGCTTTACCAAATATGTAATTTATTTTATGATCCTTTAACTCCACCAAAATCTCTTCTAATTCTTCTTTATTTTTTGAATCATTAACTGTAATATTTGCTCCTAGCTTATCTATACATTTAACTACAGATACACCTGTTTTTGCTAGACCAACTAGAAGTATATTTTTATTTTCTAGTTCCATAATATCAAATTCTCCTTAATATTTTTAATACTTCAACATTTTTAATATTTATAAACTTACTTTTTTGAAAATAGACATTCTAAAATACAGATAGTATACCTATCCATGAAAGAAGTACTGTTACTATCCAAAATACATACACAACTTTTGTTTCATGCCATCCACATTGTTCAAAGTGATGGTGAATAGGAGCCATCTTGAAAAATCTTTTTCTTGTAGCTTTGAAATATCCTACTTGAATTATTACTGATAATGCTTCAGCAAAATATATTCCACCAACAATTGGAATCAATAAGAATGAATTTGTTAAAATAACAAACGCAACAACTACTCCACCAAGAGCCATAGAACCTGTATCTCCCATAAAAACTTTTGCAGGATAAGAATTGAAGCCTAAAAATCCTAAACAAGCTCCAACTGTCGCTGCAGCAAGTATTGCTACTTCTTTGTTTCCTACTAAACTGATTGCATACACCATAAAAAACGCTGACACTATCATAGTCACTCCAGAAGCCAATCCATCAAGACCATCTGTAAGATTGACTGCATTTACAGTTCCTATAATAAGAAACATCATTATAGGTATATATAATATGCCTAAATTTATTGTACTGTTAAAAAACGGAATAATAAGTTCTGTTGCTGATGGTGATGATATATATTGAGTATAAGCAACATAAAATGATAATGCAACTTGCAAAATTATTTTTTGATATGCTCTAAGCCCAAGATTTCTTTTCATTTTTATCTTTATGAAATCATCTAAGAAACCTATAATTCCAAATCCAGTCATACAAATAAGACCCAATTTCATATCTGAACTTATCTCTACTCTTGTAAGACCTGTTATAAGAATAGAAAATATAATCAAAATACCTCCCATTGTAGGCGTTCCACTTTTTACCATATGCGATTGTGGTCCTTCTGGTCTGATTGTTTGACCAAATTTAAATTTATGCAACATCGGTATAAATATTGGTGCTAAAATAATCACGATTAAAAATGATATTATAGCTGTATACGTAAGTTCTGTTATTTCTAACATACTAGACTCCTCTCTGACTAACACTTAAATGAACAAACATTTAACTTATTTTTTGTTGTTACTTATTACAAATTATATTTTATATTAATTTAAAAATAGTTTGTTTACAAAATCGTATCAAACTTAATTATTATTTCTTGTTTAAATATTAATGATTATTTCTCGTTTAAAGCTTTATGATTATTTCTTATTTAAATATTAATAATTTTTTCTCGTTTTAAGCTTTAAGATTATTTTCATTTTTGAATTTATATTATATTCACTAAAATCATATAGCATCTACTATTTCTTCCAGATGCATTCCTCTTGATGCTTTTACTAGTATGACATCTCCTTGTTGAAGTATGTTTTTTAACTGTTGAATTGCATCTTTATTATTCTCAAAGTAAAAAACTTCTTTTTCTGTTTTTATATTAGTATTGTTTTTTATATCTTTTATATTAGTGTTATTTTTTATATTAATCTCATTTTTTTCATTCAAATTAATTTCTTCTGTTTCACTATTATTAACATTTTTGATTGCATTATCAGTTGCAATATCTTTAGTTTCCTTTTGGAATTCATCTGCTATATAACGTGCATCTTTTCCTATTGCAATCAATACATCGCTATTTTGTACAGCTTTTGCTCCTACTTTTTTATGAGCATTTTTGGCAAATTCTCCCATCTCAAGCATATCGCCTAAAATAGCAACCCTTCTTTGTTTGTAGTTGCCTAATACTTCAAGTGAAGCTTCCATAGAATCTACGCTTGCATTATAACAATCATTTATAATAGTGTATTTTTTCTTTTGGATTACATCAAGTCGCATTTTTGTCATAGACAGATTCGCCAAACCTTGCTTGATTGATTCAAAATCAACTCCTAAAGTAAATCCAACTAAAATTGATGCCATAGCATTATATATATTATGTTTCCCCATAATAGGGATAAAAACTTCATATTCTTCGCCTTTATATATGCAAGTAAATACTGTATTTTTTTCATTAAGGATATAATCCTTACAATAAATAGTATTATCTGATTCAAATCCAAATGTCAATAATTTATAAGGAAGATCTTGATTTTTTAATTTTTTTAAATATTCATCGTCTCCATTTACTATCAAAGTGTTTTCTTTTGTAAATTTCGAAGCTATTTCCATCTTAGCTTTGAATATTCCTTCTTTAGAACCCAATTTTTCTATATGAGAAGTACCAATATTTGATATAACAGCAATTTGTGGTTTGACTATATCTGAAAGATATTCTATCTCTCCAAAACCAGACATACCCATTTCAATCACTGCATAATCGTAATCGCTATTTAGATTGAAAATAGTCAAAGGAACTCCCCAATGATTATTTAAATTTTTTTGATTTTTTAACACATTTGCTTCACTAGACAATGCAGAATAAATCATATCTCTAGTTGTAGTTTTTCCTACACTGCCTGTGACTGCAACAAAATTTATATTAAATTTATCTCTATAGTATCTAGCAATATTTCCAAGGGCAATCGTTGTATCATCAACTTCTATAATATTGATTCCTTCAGAATCAAATTTTTCTTCATTAACTTTATTTTTTATTATAGTTTTGCAACCATTTTTTATGGCTGAATCTATATATTTATGACCATCTTGATTTTCGCCTACAATAGCGACAAAAGCTTTTTTTTCATTGGCAATCCTGCTATCGATAACTATGTTTTCGATGGAATAAGAATAATCGCCTTTGATCTTTTCGCCTTCACTCGCAACAATCAATTCCTCAAATGTTAGCATAAATATTATTCCTCCTAAATTTTTTCTTTGTTCATTATATGCTATTCATTATCTAAATATTTTTTCAAACAAAAGGCAATGCATACCGATATATACATTGCCTCCGATAACATTTCCATATATCATTATATAACAAAATGTTTATTTTTTAAAGCATTATAATGAAAAAAATGTTTTGTTTAATTTTTTTATTTTTCTTTTATTAGTGTACTCAATTACTTTTTATAAAAAATATTCTTTGAAAAAAGACATTTCAATAAATTTGTTATTGCAGTTTAGGAATTTATTTTAACTCATTTATTTTTTAGAAAATATTCTTTGTAAAAAATAAGAAAGCGTTATCAGAAATTTGTAAAAAAAACTGCGATAACGCTTTCTTTTCTTTGTCTAATAACTACAATTTATATGTAGAAATGATTGTATTTTCACTTATAAAAATACATCTCCAACCTAGAAAATTTCCAAATATAAATGCAGCAATATTTTAGCAATAGTTCTTATAATTATTTAACTTCTACTATCCATCCTTCTGGAGCGTTTTCTATATCTCCATTTTGAATTCCATATAAAGTTTCGTATAATTTCATAGTTACAGGTCCAACTTCTGTTTCACTATAGAATACATGGTCTACACCTTTATGTTGTATACATCCAATAGGAGTGATAACTGCAGCAGTACCACATGCACCTGCTTCTGAATATTCATCTAGTTTGTCAATGAATACATCTTCTTCAGCAGTTTCTAATCCTAAATAATCTTTAGCAACTTGAAGTAAAGATAATTTAGTTATACTTGGTAATATTGAAGAAGAGTTAGGAGTTACGAATTTTTTACCATCTTTGGTAATAGCAAAGAAGTTTGCAGCACCAACTTCATCTATTTTTGTATGAGTTGCAGGATCTAAGTATATACAGTCAGCAAATCCTTTTTCTGCAGCTAATTGATGTGGATATAAACTTGCAGCATAGTTTCCACCTACTTTACTCTTACCTGTTCCGAAAGCAGCAGCTCTATCAAAATCAGAAGTAATGTAGTTTACTGGAGCCATTCCACCTTTGTAGTAAGGTCCTACTGGCATACAGAAAATGCTGAATATATATTCACTAGCTGGATGTACACCTATATTTTCACCTACACCAATTAAGAAAGGTCTTAGATATAAAGTAGCACCTGTTCCGTATGGTGGAACCCAAGCTTCATTAGCTTTAACAACTTGAATACAAGCATCAATGAATTTTTCTGTTGGGAATTCAGGCATTAATAATCTTTTACAGCTTTCTTGCATACGTTTAGCGTTTGCATCTGGTCTGAAAAGTTGTATTCTGCCATCTTTAGTAGTGTATGCTTTTAATCCTTCAAAGCATTGTTGTCCATAATGTAAAGCAGTAGAACCTTCATTAATATGAACATTATTATCAGATGTCAAAGTACCTTCGTCCCATTTTCCATCTTTCCAGTAAGAGATGTATCTCTTATCAGTGTTGATGTAATTAAATCCTAATTCTGACCAATTAATATCTTTCTTTTGCATTTGTATATTCCTCCTTAGTTTATAAGAACTGTAGCATATTTGCTACAATTAAATTATATCGTATTTTTTTCCTTTTAACAATAATTTAGTAAAAATTAATTTATAAATTCTTATTTATTCTTTATTATTTTTATCGTTTTTCTTGAATAATGTTAAGAATTTGTTTATTATTCCAACTATATCTATTTATACTATCATTAACAAAAAAGTTTACACAAAACATTTGACACTCCCTTGACAACTCTCTATATAATTTTAGATATTGATTTTATAAACACTTAATTTGTATTTTTCGTATATAGTATAATCGCTTCTCCTTCATTTACTTTTATACCTGGTTTAGGAAACATATCTTCAACCTTTTCATCTTCAGACACTTCTATATCTTCATCTGTTTCAACCTTCAAATTTGCTTCTTGTAATACTTTGTAAGCATCACCTATTTTTAATCCTCTTACATCAGGTAAAGTCACTTGTTTAGCTTCAAACTCTTTTTCATCTCCTTGATAATTAGGTTTAACGCCAAAATATTCTAAAGTATTTGCCATTACTTCTTTCACTATAGGACCTGCTGTAGTACTACCAAAAGCACTCACCCCTGTAGGTTCATCGACAATTGCTATCATAGCAATTTTAGGATCTTCTAATGGTGCGATTCCAACAAATGAACATATATATTTACCTTGAGCATATTTTCCATCTATAACTTTTTGTGCTGTACCTGTTTTTCCACCCATTCTATAACCTGGTAAATATGCAATCTTTCCTCCTCCATCTCTTATAACTGTTTCTGCTATTTCAAGCATTTTGTTTGCAGTTTCTTTTGTTATAGCTTGTTTTACTACTTTAGGTTCTACTGTTTCAGTGATATTTCCTTGGTTGTCTGTATATGCTTTAACAACTCTTGGTTGCATTATTTTACCATCATTAGCTATTGAAGATATAGCTGTCAACAATTGAAGAGGTGTAAGTGAAAGAGATTGACCAAATGACATTGTTGCAAGTTCTACTGGACCTACATTTTTTTGATTGTAAATAATTCCTGTAGCTTCCCCTGGTAAATCTATTCCTGTTTTTTTCGTAATTCCAAAATCGTCAAGATATTTGTACATAGTTGCTACACCTATTCTCTTTGCAAGCTCAACAAATACTGGGTTACAAGAATTTTGTACTGCTTCTGCAAAAGTTTGAGAACCATGTGGATTGTAATGTCTCCAACATTTTATTTTTCTTCCACCTACAGTTACACTACCAGTACAAACAAAATGTTCTCCATCTGCTACAACACCTTCGCTAAGAGCCATTGATGATGTAAGTAATTTAAAAGTTGAACCAGGCTCATATGTATCATTTACTGCTGGATTTCTCCACATTTGAAATAATCCATTTATTTGGTCTTTATCTGCATATTCTTTCAATAATTCTTGATAATATGGATAAATAGCTTCTCTTGGCTGATTTGGATCATAATCAGGCTTAGAAGCCATCGAAAGAATATCGCCTGTCTTAGGATCCATAGCAATTATTGTGACTCTTTTAGCATTGTTTATCTCATAAGCTTTTTGTGCTGCATTTTCGCAAAATTGTTGAATAGTTTCATCTATTGTAAGCACTAAACCATTGCCACTTTCTGGTTCATAATATTGCTCCAATCCTTGAGGAATTTCCCTTCCTGAAGCATCTGTACTTATTATAAGTTTTCCTGCACTACCTTTTAATTGCTTGTCATACTGCATTTCTATTCCAGCTATTCCTGTCGCATCATCTGAAGTATGTCCCAACACATATGCTGCAAAATTTCCATAAGGATAATATCTTTGGTTATCTTCAGCAACCCATATTCCTGATATTTTAGAATCTCTTATTTTACTTGCAACCTCATCATCAATCCAACGTTTAACCTTTACTAGAGCAACATTTTTTTTCGATACAGAAGCAAACACATCATCATAATCCTCTTGTATGATATCTGCTACCTTTTGTGCTGTTTCTTTTTTGTCTTTTACTTCCACAGGTTTGCACCATACTGTATATTTCGTTACACTTACTGCAAGCTCTTTCATATTTCTATCGTAAATAGTTCCACGCTTAGGTTCTATAGGTATCTCTCTTGTTTGCTGTTCAGTTGCTTTTGTTGTTAGCCATTCTCCTTTCATAAGTTGCAAATATCCTAATCTTAAAATTAGTAAAAAGAATATTAAACATGCTATAAATAAAAAAAGAACTATCCTTTTTTTACTACCAATGTTGATTTTCATTAAAGTTATCACCCCTAAGAATTTATTATAATTTTTTATTTTTTTACTTACTTCATGTATCTTATTCATTCAAATCTATATATTCTATTTGTTCTTCTTTAGGATAATTCATATTCAACTCTTCCTTAGACTTTTTTTCTATTTCCTCTTTTGTGTTTGCCTTTAATTTATTTGCATTTAGTCCTTCAAGTTGAATTTCCTTTTGTCGCAAAACTTTCTCTAAATCTGTGATTTCATATCTCATTTGAGAGATCTTTGAATAACCACATAAGTTTATAACTATACATATAAACCCTACTGCAATTAAAATACACACCTTCAATTTCTTTTTAATTTTATTTGTTTTTTTCTTCTTACTATTTTTATTCATTCTATTATTTTTATATTCTATAAAATCAACACTCTTGCTAACCATTTTATCAACTCCCTTTATATATATATACAAACTTTATTATTATAATTTTTTATTTTTATTTAACTAATAGATTTGCTTTTTATTTCTATAACTTTTTATTTTTAAATTTTATTCAGCTAATTGATTTGTTTTTTGTTTCTATAACTTTTTATTTTTCAATAACTCTAAAAACTTTTTATTATTTTATAAATAAAAAAAATTAATATTTTATAAACTCGCATAATAAATTCCTGTATTATATA
>JAISUA010000144.1 GCA_031272305.1 Clostridioides sp. | reverse complement strand
TTAATTTATTATTTTTATAAATCTGCATTTGTAAATTATGTTTTTATAAATTTGTCAAGATTCTCTTACTGTTAATTTTTTATATTTATTAAACTTGTTTTCTGTTAGTCTTTTTATATTTGTCAAACTTATTTTTTGCTAATCTCTATAAATTTGTCAAACTTGTCTTACTGTTAGTCTTTTTATATTTCGCAATCTGATAAGGTAGTATTACCAAGAAAGGTAACTCAAACAACGGTATATTTATTCTTCCTATTATTCCATACGCTTTTGTAACCAAATCTGGTATACCCATTCTTCCGAAATATATTCCAAGGCATACAAGCATAATAACTAATGTTATTCTTCTCGCTTGATATGAAGAATTTTTCCAAATTTTATTTAAAACAACTTGATATCTTTCTGCCATTCCATAAAGATAACCTGCTCCAGTACTTATAACTGCTAGATATGCAATAGTTGTATATATCAGCTTAATACTAAATCCTGCACCTATTATATGTTCCAAAGACCATACTGTAGGCATATCTACTCCTACTACATCTGGCATACCTGCTGAAAACATTATTGTCATCATAATTGTTGAGCAAAGAACCAAAGTTCCACCAATTATTGCAGATGCAATTGAATCTCTTTTTGTCTTTACAACACCTTTTGAAGAAGGTATTGCAGCATCTATGAATGCAACCATAATATTGATGTAAAGTATAATTTTGATCCAAGCATCTTTATATGTTGTTGTTATAACCTTTTTGGATGTGAATTTAACCATACTATCCCAAGAAGGAGCTATCCCTCTGATTCCTATATATATTAATAAACTAACCAAAGCTATCGTTATCAGTGATGATGATTTTAACACTATAGATTGTCCACAAATTATCAATATAGCGATTATACCTATGGTTACTAATCCTGCTATAATATAATTTACATGTATAAGCTCAGCAATCAATCTACCTCCTGTCGCAAATGACAGTGCTGATATTGTTATACAAGCAAGCATTGCTGAAAATTCTTTTACATTTGCAAAAAACAATTTGAATTTTCCATATACTCCATCATAAAAAGCTCTAAAATTGTACAATTCAAATGTTCTACTATACTCAAGTACTAAAAAACAAAGAGTTGAAGCTACCAAACTAGTGATTATAGGTCCTATAAATACCCCTAACCACCCTTGTCCTACAAAATAACTTACAATTTGAGCACCACCTGCAAAACCTGGACCAATATATATACCGTACCAAAGCGATGCAATCGTGAAAGGCCCTACTAACCAGCCAAATTTATCTTTTATCGTTTGCATGATACTTGCTCCTTATTTATTTTTTATGTGAACTATTAAATTTAAAACTTGAAATTGCTATAGTATTTTAGCAATTATTGTAAATGTAAAGTTTTCGTATAAATTTTAATTCTCTATATACATGTCACTTTTAAATTTTAATTCTCTATATACATGTCACTTTTTAATATTACAAAATTTTTATACAAAATATTTTTAACCACTTTATTTTTATAAATATTTACATCATCTTCTACTTACTTGCAATTAATTTGTAGCAAGTGCAAGTTTATTTTTATTTATTACATTGTTAGGAACTTCTCCATTTAGCACCTTCACAGCAGTTTCTGCTACTTGTTCAAATAATTCATTTGATGCTTCAGCTGAATTGTAAGCAATATGAGGTGTTAAAATAACGTTTTCCATATCACAAAGTGGATTTGTAACATCTGTCATAGGTTCTTCACTTAGAACATCTAGCCCAGCTCCACCTACTTTTCCTGATTTCAAAGCTTCTACTAGATCATCTTGACAAATTAGTCCTCCTCTTGCTGTATTTACAACTATCACTCCATCTTTCATCTTTTCAAATGCAGACTTATTCAGCATATGATAAGTTTGCTCAGTTTGAGGTGAATGAAGAGAAATAATGTCTGCTTCTTTATATAATTCTTCTAATTCTACTTTTCTTACACCGTTTTCTGTAAAAACGTTTTTATCCAAGAAAGGATCATAAGCTATGATGTTGTATCCGATTCCTTTTAGATTCTTAGCAACAGTTCTAGATATATTTCCAAATCCAACCAAACCAACAGTTTGATTCATAGGTCTACGCATTTTTTTGCCTAGAGATTTGTTCCAGATTCCAGCTTTGACACAGTTGTTATAATGTTTCAATTGACGTGCTACTGCTAATATAAGTGTTGTAGCATGTATTGCAACCTCTGGTATGCAATATGTAGAAACATTACAAACTTTGATTCCTTTTTCAGTTGCTGCATTTACATCAAATTCATCGTATCCAATTCCATATCTGATCATAACCTTACAATTTTCTAACTTGCTAATACTTTTTTCTGACATTCTTACACAAATATTTAGAATTGCATCTGCATCTAAACATTTTTCAATTACATCGTCTTCGTTTTTACAAGTTTCTAATACAAATTCATGTCCTGCTTTTTCTAAAATACTTCTTTCGATTGAATAATCGTAACCACTTATAACTTGTGAATCTAAAAGTACAACTTTCATAAACTAACTACCTCCATCCTTTTATTTTTTATTAACTTTTTAATTTTTCAAAAGTTATAATATAGCTTTTTATATCTTTTATAAACTAATCTAAAGTTATAATATTATTTTTATTACATCTTTTTAAGTAAATACAAAGTTATAATATTATTTTATTTTATAATTTTTAAGTTTATATAAAGTTATGACATTGTTTTTTTATATAACTTTTAAATTAATCTAAAGTTATAATATAGCTTTTTTATATCTTTTATAAGTTAATCTAAGGTTATAATATCACGTTTTTATATCTCTGTAAATACCCTTAAAAACTTAATCAATGGAAGAGAATTCTATTATTATAAATTGAAAGTTTGTCAATTGATTGAAAAAATAAATTTTAAAATCGATTACAATCTTATATATAAATATAAATTTATAAAAAATTTAATAAAAAAATTTTACAAATTTATAAAAAAAATTTTTGTTTAAGAATATAAATTATAATTTTATAAAAATTATGTATAATTTCTTTTTACTTACTAATACTATAAATAAATATATAAATATATTTTTTAAGGAGATTTTAAAATGTACAAGTATAAAGATATTCTTTTAGCACCAGAAGATTGCGTGTTAGTTATTATTGATGAAGAGCCTCAAATGTTTTTTGGAGTTGAAGGTTCTAACCGAGCTATGATTATGAACAATGTCGTTGGGCTTGCTAAAGCTGCCAAAATTTTTAGCATTCCATGTATATTATCAACTGTTGAAGCAAACCAATTCTCAGGTCCACTTTATTCAAAACTTCAAGAAGTATATCCAAATCAAAAACCAATTGATAGAACTTCATTGAATAGTTGGGAAGATGAAAATTTTAGAAATGCTGTTATGCAAACAGGAAGAAAAAAATTGTTGATCGCTGGACTTTGGACTGAAGTATGCGTTACACTTCCTACATTATGTGCACTTAGCGAAGGATATGATGTATATGTAATAGCTGATGCTTGTGGTGGTGCAAGCAAACAAGCTCATGATATGTCA
>JAISUA010000137.1 GCA_031272305.1 Clostridioides sp. | reverse complement strand
CTTCAAAATAAAAAATAATAATTTTAATATTTTCAGAATAGGAGAATTGATGTTAAAGGGACAAATTATAAAAGCAATCAGTAGTTTCTATTATGTCGACACTGACACAGGAGTTTACGAGTGCAAGGCTAGAGGTATTTTTAAAAAATCAAAAAATAATATTTTAGTTGGCGATAATGTAAGTATAACTATTCTAGATGAAGATGAAAAAAAAGGTGTTGTCGAAAAAATTGAAAAAAGAAAATCTGAACTTATAAGACCACCTATAGCGAATGTAGACCAAGCTATGATTATGTTTGCAATTAAGCAACCAGATATCCATTTATCTTTGCTAGATAGATTTCTTGTACTTGCAGAGAGAGAAGGGCTAGATATTGTTATTGTAATTTCTAAGATTGATTTAGATGTTGAAAATAAATTTGAAAATTTGAAAGAGATTTATAAAAATTGTGGATACAAAATTATTCCTATAAGTTCTTTAACAGGTTTTAATATAGATGCAATCAGAGAAGAACTTAAAGATAAGGTCACTGTTTTTGCTGGACCTTCAGGAGTAGGTAAATCAAGTATTTTAAATGCAGTGGATACAAATTTCATCTTAAAAACAGGAAGTGTTAGCGAAAAGATAAAAAGAGGCAGACACACTACTAGACACGTTGAACTTATGAAACTTGAATCAGGTGGAGTTGTAGCTGATACACCAGGATTTTCTTCACTTAGCGTGGAGGATATAGAGGAAGAGGAACTCAAAGAATATTTTATAGAATTTTATAAATATAATGATTGCAAATTTGGGAATAAATGTATTCATCTAAACGAGCCAAATTGCAGTGTAAAGAATGCTGTAGAAGAAGGATTAATAAGTAAAGTAAGATATGAGAGTTATTTGCAATTATTAGGAGAAATAAAAGAAGCAAAACTTAGAAAATGGTAAAAATTAGAATTAGCAAGTAAAATTCAGAAAATAGTAAGAATTACAATTAGGAAGCGAAACTTAGAAATTGGTAAGAGTTATCATTTTTTAATAGGATTAGTCGTTTTTTATTTTATAGAAAAAATATTAAATTAGATACAAATTATAATTTTAGATAAGAAAAAACAGGAGGAAGAAAGATGATTTTAGCACCATCGATTTTGTCTGCAGATTTTGCAAGGCTACTTGAAGATGTCCAAAAAGTTGAGAAAGCAGGTTGTGAATATTTACACATAGATGTTATGGATGGACATTTTGTTCCAAATATAACTCTTGGTCCAGATATAGTGAAAAGTTTGAGAACAGATGTAGATATGGTTTTTGATGCACACCTAATGATTGAGAATCCAGATAATTATATAAAAAATTTTGTGGAGGCTGGTTGCGATATTATAACAGTTCATCAAGAAGCCTGTGTGCATTTACACAGAACTATCCAAAATATAAAATCTTATGGAATAAAAGCAGGTGTTTCAATAAATCCAGCAACTCCTGTAAGTACTTTGGAAAATATAATTTACGATGTAGATATGGTGTTGTTGATGTCAGTTAATCCTGGTTTTGGAGGTCAGTCTTTTATTCCTGTTGTGTTAGATAAGATAAAACAACTTAAGAAAATGATTGATGAAAAAGGTTTGAAAGTAGATATTGAAGTAGATGGAGGAGTAAAGGCTTCGAATATCGCTGATGTAGTTTCTGCTGGAGCAAATGTAATAGTTGCTGGTTCTGCAATATTTTCAAGTGGAAATATAGAACAAGCAGTAGAGGAACTAAGAAAAAATTCAGTAAAAACAAACAGAGCATAAGTAGAGGATAAAAAATGAAGATATGTATAATTTTAAATGGTGAAGTTGATGATTACGAAAAAATTTCATCTATTATAAAAAATAATCATTACGATTATATAATCTGTGCAGATGGTGGTGCAAACCATGCGTATAAAATGGACATAATTCCTGATTATATAATAGGAGATCTAGATTCTGTAGAAGAAGATGTAAAAAATTATTATGAGAAATTTGATACAAATAAAAATGAAGTTTCTAAAAATGCAAACAATGATAACTTCAATAATAATTCATCTAATAAAAATACATCTAAAGAAGTGAAATTTGAGCGATTTCCTAAAAGAAAAGATGAAACAGATACAGAATTATGTGTTTGGTTAGCAAAAGATTTGCAAGCAGATGCTATTGATCTTATAGGTGCTTTAGGAGGAAGAATAGACCATACTCTTGCAAATATAAGACTTATGAGTTATTCTTTGGAATGTGGAATGGATTCTAAGATAATAACTTCAAAAGAAGAAATCTATATTCTAAAAGATGGAGCATTAGAAATAGAAGGAAATAAAGGCACTGTGATATCTATACTTCCTGATGGAGGACATGCACAGGGGATAAGTTTGTCAGGTCTTGAATATCCTTTATCAAATTATACTATGAAATATTCTAAAGTGATTGGTATATCAAATGTCATGGAGAGTGACGTTTGCAAAATAGAAGTCAAAAAAGGACAAGTATTAATCATAAAAAATTTATAAAATAAAATATAAATTATTCATAGTTATTTAAATAATAGCTATGAATAATTTATGTCAAATAAAAATGCTGAAGTTAAGAATAACTTTAGCATTTTTTATAAAAAGAATATTTCAAAAGAGCAATAAAATGTTATAAAGAAGAAAAAAATGTTATTTTGAAACTAATTTATTTTTCACACTTATAAAAATTATTAAATATAAGATTAGGTGTAGCACAAAAATAAGTGGTAATAAATCTTATCACAAATCTATCGTATAAAAAATATTTTGGTTCTTTTAAATTAGCTACAACTAGAAATATTGTTGATGATAAAAATAGTATTAATATATTTAGTAAAATGAAT
>JAISUA010000120.1 GCA_031272305.1 Clostridioides sp. | reverse complement strand
CATCTGCTGGAGCAAATTGTACACTCCATGCGAAAGAACCATAATCTGATTTGAATCTATCTATTTGGTCATCTGTTATACTTTGATTCAATTCTTTTATAGCTTTTCTTAGGTAAGTTGCATTGATTTTGTCAGTATTTTCAAGTTTTACTTTAACTCCATCATCAAGTTGCTCTTGCAAAGTTTCTTTTTCTTCTTTCGAAACTTCTTTATCCTTAAGTTTCGCTTGTATTTCTTTAATTTTTTGTTCTGTAAGCTCTTCTTCACGTTTTTTCTTCATACTATCTGATAATTTTTCAGCATCAGCTAGAGTGACACCATATGATGTAATATGTGATTTCAAATATTCGTATTCGTTTTCTGTAGGGACTTTTCCTGATTTTTCTGCTGTACCTGTTTTAGCTGCAACGGATATAGGGAAGTTTGCATAAACTTTTTTACCTGAACCTTCTAAAGCAACTCGCTTCATACCTTTTATTATCTCTTTGAGATTTTCAGGATATTTGAAATCAATCTCTTCAGATTTTGTAGGAACTACTGTACTACTTGAATAGTCACTTGATATTGTTTTATTTACAACACTAAGGTCGATCAAATTTCCTCCATTAGCAATAGACGCTATAGCTCTAGCCATTTGTGCTGGAGTATAAGCATTTTCACCTTGACCTATTGCAAGGTTGAATGTATCTGCTGTTCCCCATTTTGAAAAATTAAGATAACTATAGACAATCAAGTCCGCATATGATTCTACTTTATCTGATTTTACGTTAAGTTTTTTTAATCTATTGATTGCTTCGACTCTTCCTGGAGTTTTTTCTTCATCTGCCCAAGCAACGATTTGTTTTATTCTTTTATTGTATTCCTCTTCATTATCTTTTTTTGTTATATCTTGAAAATCCTCTGACATTCTTCTAGTAAGGTCTGATTCAAGAAGTAACTTTGTATTTTTTAACTTACTTTCAGAATCTGGTACTCTTCCAATTCTTTCTTCTATTTGTTTTCCAAGTCCTGTAGACGTATCCAACCCAAAAAGTTTAGCAACTTGAAGAATTTTATTTGCGTTCATATCTATACCTGGATTAGCTCCGCCAATCCAATTTTTACCTGATCCTATAGTGTAAAAATAAACATTACATGATTCTTGTATAGCCTTATATAAATTTGTCAAACCATGATTTCCACCACCATGGTTCCAAGTATAATCGGCGAATGTCTGAGTTCCAAGTCTAATTACACCTGTATCATTTATTGTATAATTTGGATCAAGACCATTCTCTAAAGCAGCCATTGCTGTTATAAGCTTAAAAGTAGAGCCTGGTTGGAAAGCTCCTTGAGTTACAAGATTTAGCAAAGGGCTAGCAGCAAGTAAATCATTTTTGTTTTCAGGTTGAAGATTTTTATAATCTTTCGAGCTTATACCTGTCGCAAATAAATTTGGATCATAATTTGGATAACTAGAAGATGCTATTACTTCTCCACTTTCTACATCTATAGCTATAAGAGCTGCTGATTTGGCTGCTCCTGCATAAGTTCCTATACTCATATTTCCGAATTTACTTTGGAATGTTCCACCTTTTGAAGCTACTTCTACAACATTTTTAAGTGCATCATCAGCTACTTTTTGAACATCTTTATCGATTGTAAGATAAACAGTATCTCCTGACTCTGGCTTAGCTGATTCAATTTCTTGGCTTATCTTTCCTAAAGCATCTACTTGAACTAGTCTATATCCATCGTTACCTTTTAATTGCGATTCAAAACTTTTTTCAATACCAGCAAGTCCTATCATATCATTTTTAGAATATCCATTTTCAAGATAAGTTTCCTCTTGACTTGAAGGTATTTTACCTACATATCCCAAAATATGAGATGCCAATTCTTCGTCAGGATAATATCTTACAGGTTCTGTAGCAATAGATACTCCACAAAAATTAATTGCATTTTCCTCTATTTGAGATATAGTAGTTTCGTTGATATTTTTTGCAATAGATACAGGATTATACTGAGTATAACCTTGAGATTTTACCAAATTTCTCACAACTAAAATTTTCCTAGCATCCTCATCACTAAGCTTACTACTTATTTCTAACGACTTAGAATTTCTAATAAGATTAAATGCTTCCTTTGCAGTAGGATTTTCCTCTTTAATCTTATAAGATGCAAGCCAATCTTTTTTATTTTTTGTATCTGTGAACTGCCATGTAGAAACTAATATTGGAGGATAATATCCATTTTCATTTAATTTTTTTTGAAGTTTAACTGCTTCTAAATCTCTATCTGATTCTTCAAATACTCCTTCTTCTATCATCTTATCAACCAAAAAATAAAAAGTTTTTTTCGCACCATAATCTAAAGGAACATCATTTTCTTTTTTATAATCCCTTATATTTTTATCAAATGTGTAATAATATTTACCGTTTTCAAAATATATAGGAAATTCATCAACATATTTTTCACCGTTTTTTTCTAATAAATTAATAAGTTTGAGTGAAGTTTCATTAGCTTCTTCATTGCCATTTTTGGTTAAATCATTTCCTGATACTTGTGCAACAAATTGATTGATATTTCCGGCTATAAGTCTTCCATATCTATCACGAATCTCTCCTCTTGGAGCATTTATAACCAATTTTTTGAACGTTTTATTTGAAGCCACATCAGTATAATGTTGATATTTAATAGTAGTCATATACAATATTTTTATAAAAATCG
>JAISUA010000224.1 GCA_031272305.1 Clostridioides sp. | reverse complement strand
AAGTTTTTATTATTTTTATTTTTTCTATTGTTATCTATTATTTTTTATTGTTTTTTATTATTTTTATTTTTTTCTTAACTTTTAATTAATTTTATTTTCTTGATTATTGATATTATAAAATATTTTTTAGTTTAAATCAAGATAAAATTTCATATTCTTTAATTCATTTTACAATGAAGCATTCATATTACAATTATAAATTGCAATATGAAATTGTACACCTAAAATTTTCTATAAAATAAAAGGTATGCAATCTTATCTAAAATTCTTAACATAGTTAATAAAATAGTAGATATTTTTTATAAAAAAGTATATAATAAAAGTAAGGAAATCAATCTATTGGCTGTAGAGCGAATTTCCACATTTTTAAAAATGGGTATTAACAATCATCTATATGATTGTCATTATCGCCTTTGAACCGTTTTTCAAGGGCGATTTTCATTTTATCCCAAAGTGTTTTACTAACTTCAGTACAAAATGAAGTTATAAAAGATATAATACTTGTTTTCAAAACAAAATATAATACTTCTATAAACTTATCGTTATTCACGTTATCACCTCCAAGAAAAAATTTGTACCTTCTTTCTTAAGAAATAAAAGCGTGAAAACTCGCCCTATAGATTGACTTTCCTTATGCTTAGACTATATCATAAAGTAATAAAATTTTCAATAATCTATAAAATTTCTTTAAAATTTTTGTATTAATGTGAATGATTATATATAAAAGTCTACGAATATCGTTTTTTAATTCGTTAACCTCTTTAATATTATAGCTTATTTTAATTTTAATCAACTATAATCTAATCTTATTGTAACATAATACGCTATTTAGAATACTATACTAGTAAGACAAAAAACTTAACACTATCAATAATTAGGAGGCTTATTCATGCAAAAATTAAGTGATGTTCAGATAAATTCTTCTGTCATTGTCGAAAAACTTCTTTTCAGTGGTAGTTTGCGTGAGAGAATGTTGGCTCTAGGATTTACAAAAGGAGCTGTTATAAATGTAATCAGAAAAGGTCCAAAAAATAATCTAACTGTATATAAAATACGAGGAACTAAAATAGCTCTTAGAAAAGAAGAAAGTAGCTTAATATTAGTAAATGCAATTTAATATTTAAAAGCTTCAATAGTCTTATAATATTCTAAGACTAATAATATAAGGAGGTCTTTTGAAATGGGTTTGACGAATAGCTCAACTTCAACTGCAACGTTAAAAAACAATTTCAACATTTCAAGAAAAGAAAACGATATTGTAGTAGCTCTTGCAGGCAATCCAAACACAGGAAAAAGCTCTATATTCAATTATATAACAGGTCTAAAACAACACACAGGAAATTGGCCAGGAAAAACTGTCACTTCTGCAAGAGGAAATTACACTTATCATGGAAATAATTATATACTTGTTGATTTACCTGGAACTTACTCTCTATTTCCATTATCTCAAGAAGAAATCATAGCAAGAGATTTTATTTGTTTCGGAAAACCTGACGCTACAGTTGTTATAACAGATGCAACTTCCCTCGAAAGAAATCTAAATCTTTTTCTACAAGTTATGGAATTGACTTCTAGAGTCGTTCTATGTGTAAATTTAATTGATGAAGCTCATAAGAAAGGTCTATTAATAGACAGCAAAATTTTAGAAGATGAATTAAATATTCCTGTTGTAGTCACATCAGCTAAAACAGGCGAAGGTATCGACGATTTGCTAAAAGCAATAGAAATCGTCTCTGATCCACGATATGAACCTAGACCAAAAATAATTAAATACTCTGATAAAATAGAAACTTTAATAGATATATTGGTAGAAAAACTAGAATCGAAAAACAAATTTACTAAATTCGAAACACACTCAAAAAACACACTTAAACCTTCATTTCTAAAATCAGAAGAGCAACTATCTAATTCTAATATTGAATTAAAAAACGAACTATCCTCTTCTGAAATTAAGTTGAAAAATGAACTCTCTTCTTCTGAGATTAAATCAAAAAATGAACTATATTCTTCTAAAATTAAGTTAAAAAATGAACTATATTCTTCTAAAATTAACTTGAAAAATGAACGCTCTGATTGTAAAAATAAAATTGATAAGAATAATTTAGAAATGTCAATCAATTCTAGATGGCTTAGCCTTAGAATAATTGAAGATGATCAAACCGTGTTTGATTCTATAGAAAAATATTTTCCAAATGAAAATATTGATTTTTTAAATGAAATAAGATCTGTTTTTAAAAAAGAAAATACAAACTACAATTGTAGTTTACAAAAATCAGATATAAATAATAACTATGATTTACAAAATAAAAATATAGACTATAAGCACGATTTCCTAAATGAAAATATAGACTACAACCACGATTTACAAAATAAAAATATTGTATCTGACTTTAATAATGAAGATAAAATTTCTAAATCTCCGTATTTTACAAATATAAGAGATCATATCACAAAAGTAAATTACGATTATTCCAAATCTCTCGTTGAAAAATTATACATTAATATAAAAGAAGATTCGTATGATAGAGATGAAAAAATAGACAAATTACTAACTTCCAAAAAATTTGGTTTTCCTATTATGATTTTTTTGTTGATGCTAGTATTATGGCTTACAATACAAGGATCAAATTATCCTTCTCAATTTCTATCCAATGTTTTATTTAAAATTGAACCTTATTTAGAAAACTTTTTTAAATATTTAAAACTTCCTCAATGGATGATTTCAATGTTATGTAGTGGAATGTACAGATCTCTTGCTTGGATTGTATCGGTTATGCTTCCACCTATGGCAATTTTCTTTCCTCTATTCACTTTGCTTGAGGATTTAGGATATCTTCCTAGAGTAGCATTTAATTTAGATCATTTATTCAAAAAAGCCTGTGCCCATGGAAAACAATGCCTTACAATGTGTATGGGATTTGGTTGCAACGCTGCTGGTGTAATAGGTTGTAGGATAATCGACTCCCCTAGAGAGAGACTTATTGCTATCTTGACTAATAACTTCGTTCCTTGCAACGGAAGATTTCCTCTATTAATCACTGTGTCTACATTATTTTTTAGTAGCGTAGTCACAAATAAACTCGGTTCTGGAATAATAACTGCACTTTGTGTTACATTTATGATTATCTTAGGCGTGACGACAACTTTGTTTGTGTCGTATTTATTATCAAAAACATTGTTAAAAGGAATTCCATCTACTTTTACACTAGAACTTCCACCTTACAGAACACCTAAAATCAGTCGTATTATATATACTTCAATAATTGATAGAACTATTTTTGTACTTTCAAGAGCTGTAATGGTTGCAATACCAGCTGGATTGATAACTTGGATACTAGCAAATACTTATATAGGCGACTTGAGTATACTTGCAACTATAGCACAATTTTTAGATCCATTTGCAAAATTAATCGGACTCGATGGATATATTTTAATAGCTTTTATCTTGGGATTTCCTGCAAATGAAATTGTACTTCCAATAATTTTGATGTCTTATCTTGCAACAGGAGCTATGGTTGACGTTGAATCACTTTCTGAACTTGGTAAGATACTACTAGAAAACAACTGGACATATCTAACAGCTTTAAACGTTATGTTATTTAGCTTACTTCATTGGCCTTGTGCAACTACACTTTTGACTATAAAAAAAGAAACTGGAAGTGCAAAATGGACTATAGTAGGATTTTTACTTCCAACTGTGATTGCAATAATTGTATGTTTTATAACTTCTCAAATTTACAACTTCATATTTTAATAGATTCTATTTCAACTGATGATAAGTTTTATTATGAGAAGTGCATATGATAGAAAACGGATGTTTTCGCACTTCGAATAACTAGACTTATCTCATTAGATCTTATTTAAGTGATGATAAGTCTTATCATCAGTTGAAATAAAATATTTCTTTAAAATATTGAACTTGTTCCTATTCTATCAGCACCAGCTTCAATAAATTCTTTTCCTTGTTCGTAATTCCTTATTCCACCAGATGCTTTTATCTTAATTTTATCACCTACGCATTTTTTGATAAGCTCTACATCTTCTAAATTTGCTCCACTTGTTCCAAAACCTGTAGAGGTTTTCACAAAGTCAGCGTTTGATTTGATAATTACCTCACATAATTCTACTATTTCTTCTTTTGTTAAGTAGCATGTTTCTATTATCACTTTTAAAATTTTATTTCCTGTACTATTCTTTATAGTATTTCCTATAACATCTC
>JAISUA010000173.1 GCA_031272305.1 Clostridioides sp. | reverse complement strand
TGCAATTAATCTTTTTTGTTAATCTTTTTTCTATGAAATTTATTTTTCATCTAAATATGTCTTTCTAATTTCTTCTATTTCCTTGTTTGTAAAATTAAATTCGTTCTTTAGGTATTTTTCTGTTCCACCGTAATTTTCATCTATAGATTTAAATGATTCGTTTATATAGTCCTCATTCACTCCAAATATATAATTCAAACTTTCTCTATCATATTTGTTCAATTCTGGTATTTTTTTGAATAATTTATCAATCTCTAAATCTGCATAGACATTGCTTTTTAGGTAATCAATCATTATATTTTCTCTTGATACACCTAAAATCATAAGTATCAAAGCACTTCCAAAACCCGTTCTGTCTTTTCCTGCCATACAGTGATTTATCACTGGAAGCTTTTCAGGAGTTCTTACTATTTCAACTAATTTGTGATATGCTTTATTTTTTAAAGGTAATTGATAATATCTGTTTTTTAAAAATTCATAAGCTCTTTTGTCTGTAGCCATATTTTTGATCATTTCTTCTATAGAACCAAATTTAACATAATTATCAGAGTCAAAGTTCATAGCAGGTATTCTTATGATATCTACTCCCTCGATTTCAATATTATTTTTGGATTCTATATCACTTCTGTAATCTATAATACTCTTTATGTTTAATTTTTTAAGCAAAGCTCTATCTTCTTGCGTAATATTATCCAAGTTTGCTGATCTGAAGAAATAATTCTTCTTTACAAACCTTCCATCATTTGAAATTATACCACCTAAATCTCTAAAATTCTCCATAATCTAACCTTTCTATTTGTAAAATTTTTATGTATTAATTATAATATATCAATTATATCATAGTTTTTAAATGGTAACAAATTTGTTATAAACTATTTTTTTCTAAGACAAAATTGTTTACAATATTGCAATTTGATATTACAGAGCTGTAACCACTTATTTGCAAGTATTGTGGTATTATTAATGTATAAAAAATAAATAGATGGAAGATAATATCTATGATATTCATTGTTAAATCAAAGGGGTGAATTTATTATGAGAAAATCAAAAAAAATATCAGCAATAGCTTTAATTATAGGAGTAAGTTTGATTCCGTTTTTCAAGTTAATGTACGCTCAAGAAAAACAAAACAAATATAATGACAAAAATGAAAAAACAGAACAATCATTAAAAAGCGAAAATGAAAATACTTCTAAAGATTTAAATAGTGTTTCAAATAACGAAAACGCTATAAATAGTAACTCAAATGATGAAAAAGATATAAATAATTATGTAAAAACAACTTATGAAACTAAAGAAAATAGCAATGACAAATTAAATATAAAAACAAATAATAATGAAAATACAACAGATAATAAAAATATAAATAACAACAATAACAATAGTAACGATAACAAAAATATAGATAATAACGATAAAAATAATAAAGATAACAAAAAAGCTGACGTAAATTCAAATAATACAGTTAAGAGTAAAATGAGCAAACAAGATGCTCTTGAAATTTTGAAAAAATATTATCCTGACTTAGAATTTTACTATCAAGGAAATGAAGATGATTTTGATTATTTGAAGGAAAATGGATACAAAGGTTATGTATTCTTACCAAATGTTGATGGAGATATAGGATACTATGTTAACTCTGATAATTCAAAAGTATATTATTTTCATCCAAGTGGATACATGGAATTAGCAGAATAAAATATAAAAATAAAATATTTAGATACTCTATAATATTCATATGGTTAGTGTTATGAAAAAATAAATCCATTATAAGATTAACTTGAATCTAATAAAAGAACTCTATTATAAGATTCACTTGAATAAGATTCACTTGAATTTGAAACTTATAACCAAAAAAAGCTTGAAAATATATCATTGCAACGATATGTTTCCAAGCTTTTTCTTTTCTTTTTAATCATTCAAACTTGTTTTAAATGTTTTTTAATTCGTAAGTTGTTTTAAATATTTTTTAATTCGTAAGTTGATAGAAATTCTTTTAATGAATTATATATTTCTTTTACTCCGTTTTCTTGTTTTGATGCTATGTTCAAAACTAAAAGAGGTTCGTGTAGAGAAACTCTTAGTAAAAACCATCCTTCTTCTTTTTCATCCATACAGTTTACACGAATTCCTTCATAATTCTTCTCAACTTCGCTCCAATTATTTTTGCTTTTTACATATGACTTCAAATCATTTATTATCATTTCAGCGTAATTTTTGAAATCGGATACTGCTATTTCTATTCTATATTCTCCTTCTTCTTTAGGCTGTTCTAACTCTTCAATCAAACTTTCAATAGATTTTCCTTGTTCATTTAATTTTGCTACTTCAATAAGAATTTTAGCAATCAAATATGCTCCATCATCTAAGAAATAATTTTCTTTAAGAGCAGCATGACCTGAAGTTTCTATTGCAAGATGAGATTCTATTCCTTCGTCGTTCAATCTTATAGCTTCATTGATTACATTTTTGTAACCTCTTTTGAATCTATGATGATTTCCACCATTAGCTTCAATAAATTTTGCAAGTCCAACAGAAGTTATTGAATCTGTAACTATTGTTGTGTTTGGATGTTCTGACAAAATTATTGATGATATAAGTGCAATTAAAGCATCTTTATTTATAGGTTTGCCAGATTTTCCAACTAAAGCAGCTCTATCAACATCTGTATCGAATATAATTCCTAAATCACTTCCGTTTTTTACAACTGCATCACAAATACTTTTCATTGCTGTTTTGTTTTCTGGATTTGGTACGTGATTTGGAAACATCCCATCAGGATTCAAAAATTGACTTCCAGAAGTGTTTGCTCCAAGTCTTTGAAGTATTTTATCAGCAAAGAAACCTCCAGCCCCATTTCCAGCGTCAACAAGTATTTTTATATTTTCTAATGGCTTATCGTAATTTCTTGAAGAATTTACATTTTTTCTGATTTTTTCTAATAAAAGATTTGAATAGTCTTCTATTAGATTTGGTTCTGAAATTTTACCAGAAAATTTGTTTGTGTTTTCATCTGTTTTATTTGATTTTTCTTTTAAATCTTGTGCGATTTTTAGAATTTCTGTTATATCTTGTTTATTAAGTCCACCATCTTTTGTGAAAAATTTGAATCCATTGTAATAGTAAGGAAGGTGGCTTGCTGTTATCATAATAGAAGCATCACAATCGTAATCTTCCATCACTGTTGTCATAAACATAGCAGGAGTTGTAGCCATTTTGCAGTCCATCACTTCTACTTGTTTAGAAGAATAAATATTTATTCCTAACAATTGAAATTCTCTGCCTGTTATTCTAGAATCTGTTCCTAGAGCTATCCTCATATTACAAGGCTCTTTTTTTAATTTATCTTCTAACCAAACTAAAAACGCACTAAAAATATATTCAGCATTTTCTAAAGTCAAGTTTACTTCTTTCTCATCATTTGGATAAGCTATTCCTCTTATATCTGATCCATTTTGTAATTTCAACATAATCTTCTTGTTCCTTTCATTCCAGTAAAAAAATAAAATTTTTGATAGTTTAAAATAATTTGTGTTAATTTTTTATTAATACTTTTAGAATAATAGTTCGCTCTAGCGAAAATTAAAAAATCACACAAACGTTTAAAAATTAAAAATTATACAAACGTTTACACTACCAATAATATCTCATATCTTCATAATAATATAATTAATACAATTATGTCTATAAAAAATTGAAAGTGTCAAGATTTTTTGTGCATTAATTTAAGTTATTTTTTAAAAAAATAACTTAAATTAATAAAATATAACTTTTATTTTTTAAAACTCCTTTATTTTATCATTAAAATACGTTATAATATAATATTACTAAATGTTTATAAAAAATTTTAGAAAAATAAAAGTTAAAAAATAAAAGGAGTTGATTATAAGTGGCGTATTATTTCTCCACACCATCTTACACATTTAATGAATATTTATTAGTTCCAGGTTATTCTTCTAAGGAATGTATTCCTAATAACGTAAGTTTAAAAACACCTGTTGTTAAATTCAAAAAAGGTGAAGAACCTGAACTTTCTATGAATATACCTCTAACTTCTGCTGTTATGCAAGCTGTATCTGATGACAAAATGGCAGTTGCTCTTGCAAAAGAAGGTGGAATATCTTTTATATATGGTTCTCAATCAATAGAAGATCAAGCAGCAATGGTTGCAAAAGTAAAATCACACAAGGCTGGATTTGTTATTAGTGAATCAAATCTTACACCAGACAATACTCTTGCAGACGTTTTAGAATTAAAACAATTAAAAGGTCACGCTACTATGGCTGTCACTGATGATGGAACTTCTACAGGTAAATTACTTGGAGTTGTTACAAGCAGAGATTACAGAGTTAGTAGAATGGATGTAGACACAAAAGTCAAAGATTTTATGACACCATTTGAAAAATTAATCTATGCAAAGAAAGATGTTTCTCTTAAAGAAGCTAACAATATAATTTGGGATAACAAATTAAACTCACTACCTGTAGTAGATGACGATAATCATTTGATGTATTTTGTATTCCGTAAAGACTACGATTCAAACAAACAAAATCCTCTTGAACTTTTAGATTCTTCTAAGAGATATGTTGTAGGTGCTGGAATAAATACAAGAGATTATGCAGAACGTGTTCCTGCATTAGTTGAAGCTGGTGTAGATATTCTATGTATAGACTCATCTGAAGGATATTCAGAATGGCAAAAAATGACTATAGACTACATTCGTGAAAACTATGGCGATACTGTCAAAGTTGGAGCAGGAAATGTAGTTGACAAAGAAGCATTCAACTATCTTGCTGATGCTGGTGCTGATTTCATCAAAATTGGTATAGGTGGAGGATCTATCTGTATCACTCGTGAACAAAAAGGAATAGGTAGAGGACAAGCTAGTTCTGTTATAGAAGTTGCAGAAGCTAGAGATGAATATTTCAAGAAAACAGGAGTATATATTCCTATCTGTTCAGATGGTGGTATAGTTTACGATCATCATATTACTCTTGCTCTTGCTATGGGTGCTGACTTCATCATGCTTGGAAGATATTTTGCTCGTTTTGACGAAAGTCCAACAAACAAAGTAAACATCAACGGAAATTATATGAAAGAATATTGGGGAGAAGGTTCTGCTC
>JAISUA010000163.1 GCA_031272305.1 Clostridioides sp. | reverse complement strand
TTTAGCATATTTCAACCTCTGTAAAATTATTTATTATAAACTAATTTAAACCCCCTTCCCTCTTCCTTCTCCAACAAAAATATTTATTTCTATTATCGACAATAAAAATTATCTTATACACTTTTTCGATAAAAATTTATGTTTACACAAAATATTTTACGCTACATTAAGTTGAATAAATTTTTAAAATGTCCAATTAATATTTAACTACTCTCTTATTTTTATATGTATTTCTAAATATTATGTTGAATTGCTAAAAAAAGGTTGTATAATACTCTTTTAGCATCACATACAACCTTCTTCTTTAATTATATAAAATGTTTTTTATTTTATCAATTCTTATTTTAAATATAATATTTTATTCTTTCAATCAAATCTTCTTTTACTTCATCAACTTTTGCAAAATCCATGTTTGGAACATAATATTTTTCCAAAACATCATGAGTAGATTTAGCTGATTCTAAACTTGATATAGCTTCTTTAATTAAAGTATCCAATATTTTCTCATCTGTTTGCAAAGCTTCTTCAAAAACAGCTAATTTTTCTATATCTAAGAATTTGTCGAAATCTATCTTGTTTGAATCTCCAAATAAAATACTCGTAGAAAAAGCTATTTCAAGTTCAGGAAGATAAACAGTCTCCAATTTTTCAGGAATTAATGGGAAATGATATGCTTCAACCTTAAGACCTTTCAAATTTGCAATAGTAACTATTTTTTTCATAAAATCAGATTTGCCTGTTCCAATTCTTCCATCTAAGAAAAATGTTTTTGTTCCTTCTGGAATAACATATTTTGTATGATCTAAATATCCAACTGGAGTAACAGCAGATGCAAATAAATCTACTACTTTATGATATTTTCCTACATTTTGTATATCTTTGAATATATCACAAATAAAACTTTCAGTCATAGAATTTAATTCATCTAACTTAAGTGCGTGAGAATTTTTTTCTTCAATATCTTGATATACTTTTTGTGCTGCAGCTAAATATTTATATGCTCTTTTGAAATATGCACTTATTTGATAGTCAACCTTTTCAATTTCTTCTCTGTTTTCTTCCATTTTTACTGTATTCAATAAAACACCAAGATTTATGATTTCATCTTTTGCTCCTGGAAGTTTTGGATCTACTATATGAGGTGCTGTTCCATCAAGTAAAACAACTCCTATTTCTTTTATTACAAGTGCATCCAATGAACTTGGATCTGATGGACAGTTGAATAATTCTACATCGTATCCAATGTCATTAAAATGTCTAGCTATACTTTTCATAAGTGATGATTTTCCAACTCCTGGACCACCTTTTAAACAAAATATTCTTTTAATGTTTTCTGGTATTATATTATCAAAAAATGAATATGAACCATAACATGTATTTCCTCCTGGAAATGCTTTTTTAATTTTTCCTTGCATATAATCTCTCCTTTCCAAGGTGTAGTGTTCATTCTCATTACACCTATTTAAAAAAATTATATGCAGAAAATACAATAAGAGAACCAAAAAATTTATTATTCTGTTTGAGAAAATTATTAAAACTAAAATTTTCTTACTAGAATTTCAACATTTTCGGTTCTCTTGAAAATATTTCTATATAATTTTGAGTTCTATTTTTGTTTCAAGTACTCCAATATAAACAAGTCTATATTTCCATCCATAACAGAATCGACATTTCCTGACTCTGCACCTGTTCTAGTATCTTTCACCAATTTATACGGTTGAAATACATACGATCTTATCTGATTTCCCCAAGAAATTTGAGTATAAGATCCTTGTAAATCCTGTATCTTTTCTTTATTTTCAGCTTCTTTTAAATCAATTAGTTTTGATTTCAGCATCTTCATAGCTACTTCTTTATTCAAAAGTTGAGATCTCTCATTTTGACACGAAACTACTATTCCTGTTGGCAAATGCGTGATTCTAACAGCAGAATCTGTTGTATTTACATGTTGCCCACCTGCTCCAGATGCTCTAAAAGTATCTATCTTCAAATCAGACTGTGTGATTTCTACTTCTATACTATCATCTATTTCAGGCATAACATCTACTGAAGCAAAAGATGTTTGACGTTTTCCAGAAGAATTGTATGGAGAAATTCTTACAAGTCTATGCACACCTTTCTCGCTTTTTAATAATCCATAAGCATTTGTTCCATTTACAAGTATTGTTGCCGTTTTGATTCCTGCTTCAGGATCTGATATAATATCGAGTAATTTTACTTCGAAACCTCTTCCCTCTGCCCATCTAATATACATTCTAAGCAACATTTGAGTCCAGTCTTGTGCATCTAAACCACCTGTACCAGCATTTAAAGAAAGTATTGCATTATTTGAATCATATTCACCATTCAAATAAGTTTTTATCTTTAATTTTTCAATTTTTTCTTTTATCGAAGATATATTTTCTTTTATTTCAATTTCTAAACTATCATCATCTTCTTCTATTGCAAGTTCTAAAAGTACCTCAATATCTTGAACACCTATTTGTATTTCTCTAAATTCTTCTATCGTAGCCTTGATATTTGATGATTCTTTTAAAATCTTAGTTGCTTTTTCATTATCGTCCCAAAAATTTGGCTTGTTCATAATTTTTTCGAAATCGATAAATTTATTTCTCAGTGATTCTAATTCAAAGACAATCCCTCAATTCAGTAAGTGTGTTTTTCATATCTTCTATGTTTTGTCTATACTCTTGAATATTTAACATATATTTTCTCCTGCCTTAATTTCTGCCACAACAGTTTTTATATTTCTTTCCACTTCCACAAGGACAAGGTTCATTTCTTCCTACTTTTTTCTCAACTTTCACAGGTGTATGAGAAACTTCTCCTTGATCTGCATTTGATTTCAAGTTTTCAATATCGACTACTTGTTTTCTTTCTACTGGAATCTCAACAGTAATATTGAAAAGATATTTTATTGTATCAAGTTTGATAAGTTTGTTCATCTCATCAAACATATCGAAACCTTCCATCTTGTATGCAATGATAGGATCTTGTTGACCTATAGCACGAAGTCCTATACCTTGACGAAGTTGATCCATAGCATCTATATGATCCATCCAGTGATTGTCTACTGATTGAAGAAGTATAACTCTTTCCACTTCTCTCATACGTTCGCTTCCTATTAATTCTTCTTTAGTGCTGTATATTTTTTGTGCTATTTCATATACTGCATCTATTTTTTCTTTATTTGGAAGAGTTGCAAAATCAGGAATTTCTAAACTTCCTTTAGGCATAAAATTACTATACATATATTCTTTGAAATCATCTTCAAAGAATCCTTCTGCATCAGAAGAATAAGCTTCTACAGCTTCTGTTATCATATCTACGATCATACTTTGAATTTGTTCGCCAAGATTTTCACCTTCTAATACTCTTCTTCTTTCTGAGTAAATAAGTTCTCTTTGTTTATTCATAACATCATCGTATTGTAGGACGTTCTTTCTTATTCCAAAGTTCTTGCCTTCTACCTTCTTTTGAGCATTTTCTATAGATTTAGTCAACATTCTATGTTCAACTGGTTCATCTTCTTCAAGACCTAATTTATCTACTATACCTGACATTCTTTCGCTTCCAAACAATCTCATAAGATCATCTTCTAGCGAAATATAGAATTTAGAGCTACCTGGATCTCCTTGACGACCAGAACGACCTCTTAACTGATTGTCGATTCTACGAGATTCATGTCTTTCTGTACCAATGATCGCAAGACCTCCAGCATCTATTACTTGTTTTTGCTCTTCTTTAGTCTTGTCTATAAATTCTTGATACATTCTTTCATATTCTTTTCTAGCTTCTATTACTTCTATGTTATCTTGATAATCTTCTTCATCTATTGGAGTATCGACAAGATTTATCATTTCATTAGAAAATCCTGCTCTTCTCATTTCTTTCTTTGTAAGAACTTCTGGATTTCCTCCAAGCATAATATCCGTACCACGACCTGCCATATTTGTAGCTATTGTCACTGCACCAAATCTACCTGCTTGAGCTACTATTTCAGCTTCTTTGTCATGATATTTCGCATTTAATACTTCGTGTTTTACTCCTCTCTTCTTAAGAATAGAAGAAAGATACTCTGATTTTTCTATTGAAACAGTACCAACAAGTACTGGTTGATTCTTGCTGTGTCTTTCTATTATATCGTTTGCAACAGCATTGAATTTTCCTCTTTCATTTTTGTAAACAGAATCCGGTAAATCTTCTCTTATCATAGGCATATTTGTAGGAACTTGGAAAACGTCCATTTTATATATTGCTTTGAATTCTTCTTCTTCTGTCTTAGCTGTACCTGTCATTCCTGATAATTTATTGTACATTCTGAAATAATTTTGGAATGTAATTGTTGCAAGAGTTTTTGATTCTCTTTGTATTTGTAAATATTCTTTGGCTTCTATAGCTTGATGAAGTCCTTCTGAATATCTTCTTCCATACATAAGTCTTCCTGTAAACTCATCTACTATGATGATTTCACCGTCTTTTACAACGTAATCTACGTCTCTTTTCATTATTGTATGAGCTTTCAACGCTTGATTTATATGATGATACAACTCTGTGTGAACAATATCAGTTATATTTTCTACATTGAAATAAAGTTCTGCCTTCTTTACACCTGTTTCTGTAAGTGAAACAGCTTTTTGTTTTTCTTCTAATTCATAATCATCTTTATTAAGTGTAAGTACAAATGTATTTGCATCAGAATACAAATGTGTAGATTTATCTCCAGGTCCAGAAATAATAAGAGGTGTTCTGGCTTCATCGACAAGTATTGAGTCAACTTCATCGACAATAGCATAGTTTAATTCTCTTTGAACCATCTCTTCTTTTCTTATTACCATATTATCTTTTAGATAGTCAAATCCATACTCATTGTTTGTACCATAAGTGATGTCGCACATATATTGTTTTCTTCTTACAGTAGGATTTTGACCATGAACAATAACACCTACAGTAAGTCCTAAAAATTCATAGATTTTTGCCATTTGGTCTCTATCACGTTTTGCAAGGTAATCATTTACTGTGACAACATGTACACCTTTGCCTGTAAGTGCATTTAGATAAACAGGAAGTGTAGCAACAAGAGTTTTACCTTCACCTGTTTTCATCTCTGCTATTCTCCCTTGATGAAGTACGATTCCCCCTATTAATTGCACGTCATAATGTCTAAGTCCTAACACTCTCTTAGAAGTTTCTCTTACAACTGCAAAAGCGTCTGGAAGTATCTCGTCTATACTTTCTCCGTTTTCAAGTCTTTGCTTAAATTCAGAAGTCATTTTCTTTAGCTCTTTGTCCTTCATTTCTGAGTACTTAGGCTCAAGTGAATTTATAATGTTTACTGTTTTGTAGAATTTTTTTAGTTCTTTTTTATCTGCCATATTAAAAAGGCTGTCCATGAAACCCATAAAAATATCTCTCCTTAAGTTTAATCTTGTGAATCTCAATAGAATCATTGAGATTTTTTATAATTAATCAATTGATTTGTTGTTCCTATTTAAACATATCATTTATATTATAACATTATTTTCAATTAAATAAATTATTTTTTTATCTATTTATTGATATTTGTAATAAAAAAGATACCTCTTTTTTGAAGTATCTTTTTTATTATAATTGTTTACTTAATCGTACTTATAAGAACTTTGAAATAATCTCAATGTAATAAGTCGTATTATTTATTCGCTGCT
>JAISUA010000161.1 GCA_031272305.1 Clostridioides sp. | reverse complement strand
AAAATTCAAGATATAAGTTTCTATTGATAAATTTCTTCCTGACACTGTAGGATTGTATCCTATATTTGTCGCTCCAAAATAAACTTCATCTCCCACCAAAACTTGAGAAACATATATTCCATTTGGAGGACAAAGCATATTTTCATCAATTTTAATATTTGCAGTAGGAAAACCTATCGTTCTTCCTATTTGTCTTGAACGCACAACTTCACCAGTCATAGTATAATTCTTGCTTAGATAATCTTTTATATTTTTAAATTTTCCTTCTGCAATAAATTTTCTAATCAAAGTACTACTAACTCTGTTGCCATTTACTATTACAGGAGAAATAATATCTACATTGAATCCATATTTACCTTCTAAATTTTTCAACATCTGAGAATTACCTTCTCTATGTTTAGCAAAATTAAAATCATGACCAACAATAATAAACCTAGCCTTTAACTTCTCTAACAATATATTTTCTATAAATTCTTCAGGAGAAATCTCAGTCATATATTTATCAAAAGGAATCACTACAGCAATATCTATTCCCATAGACTCGAATATTTTTAATTTTTCATTATTAGATATAATATTTTTAACAGAGCCTTGTTTAAAATAGTTTGCAGGATGGTTTTCAAAAGTAAACACTACACTTTTCATTGAATTTGATTTAGCTCTTTTGACTGTATTATACAACAAAACTTGATGTCCTATATGAACACCATCAAAATTTCCAATTGTAACAGTACTATTTTCAATATCTTTTATATCTTCTAAAGACTTAAATACTTTCATTTTACACTTCCTCTTTCATGTTTACATCTGTCAAGTGATTCTTGTATTTATATAGTTTCATAAGATTTGACCTTATTAACTCTACCAAAAGCTCAATTCTAAAGTATAAAATATAAACTTTTTTATTATTGTATTTTACAACTACAATTGTTCTATAGTTTTTTTCTTTCTCGTTTTTTCTTGTTTTTTTATTCTATTTTCAACTAAAAAATTCTCTCGTTTTTTAACAGAACAATACTTTTTTCTTTACGCAATTTTCCTATACCTAAAAAGGAATCTTTGCTATAGACTTTTACAAAAACATCATCTTCGTTGAAATTTCTTTGTATAAATCTACGTTCGTCTATAGTTCCTCCATTTGAGTAATACTTCACTGCATTATCATGGATAGTTATACTGCTAAAATCACAAAATACATCTTCAATATCAATTATACCTTTTACACATTTACTATTTTTATTTTCGGTTTCAAAATTATTATAATACTCTTGAAACTCTTCAATTGTCATTGTATTTTTCAAAGTAAAAATTCCTGAAGCTGTTCTTATCAGAAGAGACATATACGCTCCACATCCAAGTTCTTTTCCAATATCATTACACAAGCTTCTAATATATGTTCCTTTTGAGCATTTGACAAGGAAACAAACTTTATTATCTTCAAATCTTATTAATTCTATATTGCTTATTTTTATTTTTCTTGATTTTAGTTCTATCTCATCTTCTCGACCACTTCTGGCTAAATCGCACATTTTTTTGCCATTTACTTTTAGTGCAGAATAAATAGGTGGAAATTGTTCTATTTCACCAGTAAATTTCTCAAAGACATTTAAAATCTCTTGTTGTTGTATTTTCAACATACCATCATTTTTTTTACAGACTATCTTTCCTGACGAATCGTATGTATCGGTACTTATTCCCAATGTCATCTCGCAAAAATATTCTTTATCTTTATTCAAAATAAATTCACTTATCTTTGTCGCACTACCAATACAAATTGGCAAAACTCCAGACGCATCAGGATCTAAAGTACCTGTATGTCCAACTTTTTTTATTCTGGTGATTTTTCTAATTTGGCTTACCACATCGTGAGAAGTCATACCTGTAGGTTTGAGAATATTAACAACCTTATTCATAAATTGATTTCAACACCTTATATAAAAATTCTTTATACTTCATTCTTCTTTAAATTTATTTATATTTCATTGTTCTTTCATAAAGTTTATATATTTTTCAAAACTTCTTCTATAATTTTCTTTTTAGCATTTTATATATTTTTTAAAACTTCTTTTATAATTTTCTTCTTAGCATTTTCTACTGTATCGTTAATTGTACAACCAGACGCTCTGACATGACCTCCACCACCAAAAATTTTGGCAACTTTGCTAACATCAAAATAACTCTTTGATCTCAAACTTACTTTGATTTCATTTTCACCTTTTTGTTTTACTAGAATTCCTACTTCAACACCTTTGATATTTCTAGTATAAGGTGTGATTGCATCTACATCATTGAAACTAATGTTATTTCTTGCAAGCATATCTTGAGTAAGATATATACAAGAAACCTTTGATTCAAATATTTCTAAAGTTCCAAGTGCTTCACCTAAAAGTTTATAATAATCAGAAGAATTACTTTGGAATACATTAATATTAATCGAATCTTTATCTGCTCCTTCAATTAGCAAATCTCTGGCTATCTCGAAAGTTTCTTCATCTGCACTAGGATATGAAAAATTACCTGTATCTGTTGCTATTCCAGTATATAAATAT
>JAISUA010000064.1 GCA_031272305.1 Clostridioides sp. | reverse complement strand
TTCCAAAAGCATTAGCTACTGTTTTTCCTGAAACTCTTTCAATAACTTTCATTGATGCTGACTTATTTTTAATTATAAATTTAATAGCAGATTTACAAACAACGGTAACTGCATTTCTTGGTCTTACACCTGATCTATTTTTTTCAGTATAGTCTGATTCTTGAGGAATTGGTAGTTGTTGTTCAAGTGGTAACGGTATTAAATCCTCTGTATTGTCTTCAGTGTAATATGTAAATTCTATTACTTCTACTTCTTTTAATTCTTCATTTCTTTTAGATGATTTAATTTCTATTTGTTGATTGTTAGTACAATCTTCATTTTTTAATGCATAAGAAATTGGTGCTATTTGTGTAAATATTTCTATTGCTAATAAACAACTTAAAACTATTTTTTGTAATTTTTTATTTATAATACTACCTCCAATTTTATTTTTTGCAATTTCATTTTCTAATATATTAGAATGTATTTTTTAATAAAATTATAAAAATAATTATTTTTGTAGAAAAAAGGCATTAAACATTTTTTTATTTGTATAATTTTCATAATACTTTCATCTTCACTTCAAAATTTTTAATTTACTAATATGTACACATATTCTTCATCTCTTATTAGTAAATTCTTCAATTTAACTATTTTTGTAGCTACTCTCTTAATTAAATTGTAATTACATTATAAGGTATATGCAGAGAAAAAACAACTGTTTTGGCAGAAAAGGGTTAAAATGTTGCAGGAAAAGTTTTTTAAAGTTTCTATGAATTCCACTAATTCATGGTCATTTTCTATTTTTAGCTCTATACCTTTGTTGTTATTTGTATTATTATGAGAAGTTCATTGACTGCTTCAATATAAAAAAGCATTGACAAGAAGTGATTTTTTAATTAATATTAGATTTAGTGTTAAGATACAAAAAATTATATAAAGAGAAAAGGTATATTATGAAATTTTCAGATTTAAACATAAATAAAAAACTTATAGACGTTCTAGGTGAAAATAAAATCGAAACACCTACGCCTATTCAATCAATGAGTATTCCTCCTATTTTAGAAGGTTGTGATGTCATAGCTCAAGCAAAGACAGGAACAGGTAAAACACTTGCTTTCTTACTTCCTCTATTCGAAAAAATAGACACAAACAATAACAATGTGCAAGCTCTTATCATCACTCCAACAAGAGAACTTGCTATTCAAATTACAAAAGAAGCAGAAAAATTATCTAAGGCAAAAGATGTCAATATTCTATCTTGCTATGGAGGAAAAGATATCTCTGCTCAATTAAACAAGCTAAAGAAAAATGTCCACTTAGTAGTGGCAACTCCAGGAAGATTGATAGATCATATCGATAGAAAAAGTATTGATTTATCAAATTTAAAAATATTTGTACTCGATGAAGCAGATATGCTCTTGTACATTGGTTTCAAAAATGAAATTGAATCAATAATAAAATCTATTCCTAAGAAAAAACAAATGCTTTGTTTCTCTGCAACTATTGATTCTCAGGTTAAAAAACTAATGTATAGACATATGAACGATCCTCAAATTATCGTAGCCGCACAAAAAAATATCACTAACGAAAATATCAAACACGAACTTGTAGAAACTACTGACAGAAAAAAACTTCAAGCTCTAGTAGATGTTCTAAATGAGGACAATCCATTTTTATCTATTATTTTCTGTAGAACTAAAAGAAGAGTCGACAAGCTTGAGGCTGAACTCTCACAACGTGGATTCAATTGCGAAAAAATTCATAGCGATATTTCACAAGCAAAGCGTGAAAGAGTTATGAAAAATTTCAGAGATTTAAAATATCAATACTTAATAGCAACAGACGTCGCTCAAAGAGGATTGGATATTAGTGGAGTGGACGCTGTTTATAACTATGATTTCCCTGAAAGTTGTGAGGACTATATCCATAGAATGGGTAGAACTGGTAGAGTAGGAAATGATGGTTACACTTGCTCATTCTTCGTAGATAAGAATTGGAGATCTTTAGAAGAAATTGAGAATAAATTAGGAAAGAAAATCACTAGAAGATAGATTTTTAATTCATACTTATTTGTATGTTTTTCAGCATCTAAGTTTCTAACTTAAATATTTATATAAAATCACTGTAAGAAATATTCTTACAACACACGATATATTTTTTCACTTATTAAGTGAAAAAATATATAGAAAAAATCTCTGTATATCTAGTTTATACAGAGATTTTTTTACGTCAGTTTTTATACACGCTTTTACTTAATATTCGTTTTTTACAAGTCATAACTTAGTCTACAGTTATTGTATATCCTTTTTCTTCGTATTTATTTACAACTTCGTTCCAAAGTTCCTCTACACCTGTTTTTTTAAGTGATGAAACAGGAATTATTTTTTCATCTTTTTGTAACTCAAGTTTTTTTCTAATTATACTCAAATGTTTTTGGAATTGTCCCCTTGATATTTTATCTGACTTTGTAGCTACAACTACACAATCGTATCCAAAGTATTTTATCCAATCGTACATCATTTTATCTTGAGCAGTTGGTTCATGTCTAATATCTACAAGTAAAAATATTGCACACAGCTCTTTTCTATTTTTAAGATACTGCTCCATGATTTGTCCCCATTTATCTTTCTCTGATTTTGCAATTTTTGCGTAGCCATAGCCTGGCAAATCTACAAAGAAAAATTCCTCATTAATCAAATAAAAATTTATAGTTCTCGTTTTTCCTGGAGTTTGAGATGTTCTTGCAAAATTTCTTCTATTTAATAATGAGTTTACTATTGATGATTTTCCTACGTTTGATCTTCCAGCAAGTGCTATCTCTGGTATTCCATCAGCTGGATATTGCGACCTCGATACTGCACTCATAACTATTTCCGAACTTCTAATTTTCATATTTACCACCTATCTCAATTTTTAAATTACAATAGCCTATTTAGCTTTTCTAATATTACATTGCAAATACAACTATTTTTGTATATTTTAATTATTTTAATTATTTTCTTATATTTTTATTGTTTTCTTGTATTTTTATTATTTTTTTGCTTTCACTTTTTATAAATTTTTTATTCTATTTTTTCTTTTGCTAAAGCGTGTTCTAATACGTCGTCCATTGTTTCTACTAAAACAAATTCTACTTGATCTTTTACATTTTGAGGTATATCTTCTAAGTCGTATTCACATTCTTTTGGAAGAAGTACTTTAGTAATTCCTGCTCTATGAGCAGCTAAGATTTTTTCTTTTACTCCTCCAACAGCTAATACTCTACCTCTAAGCGTAATTTCACCTGTCATAGCTATATTTCCATACACAGGTCTTTTAGTAAGTGCTGAAATTACACAAAGTGCCATAGTTATTCCTGCAGATGGACCATCTTTAGGAACGGCTCCTTCTGGAAGATGTAGATGTATGTCATTATTTCTATAGAAATCTGGATCTATCTCTAATTTTTCACAGACAGATCTTATATACGAAATCCCTGCCTTAGCTGATTCTTTCATAACATCTCCAAGTTGACCAGTAAGAACTATCACACCTTATCCTTTTAAAACATTGACCTCTACTTCAAGAGTCACTCCTCCAACTTCTGTCCATGCAAGTCCTGTAACAAGTCCTACCTTTGCTTCTGGAGTCACAAGTTGATATTTATATATATCTTTTCCTAAGTATTCTTCTACATTTTCTTTAGTAACAACCACTTCTTCTATACTAGGATCTTCAACGTATTTCTTAGCAATTTTTCTGCAAATTTTTCCTAAAGTTCTCTCAAGATTTCTTACTCCAGACTCTCTAGTATAATGATTTATAACTTCAAGAATAGCATCATCGTCCATTTTTACAAAACCTTCTTCTAAGGCATTTTCTTTTATTTGTTTTGGAAGTAAATATTTCTTAGCTATATTTAATTTTTCTTCTTCTATATATCCTTGCACCTCTATGATTTCCATTCTGTCAAGAAGTGGACGAGGAATATTTCCAAGACTATTTGCTGTTGTTACAAACAATATTTTTGACAAATCAAATGGAATTTCTAGATAGTGGTCTACAAAAGTTTTGTTTTGTTCTGGATCTAAAACTTCAAGCATTGCAGAAGCAGGGTCACCTTTATAATCAGATGCCATTTTATCTATTTCATCTAGCAAAAATACAGGATTCTTCGTTCCACTTTCTATAACTCCATTTATTATTCTTCCTGGAATAGCTCCAACATACGTTCTTCTATGTCCTCTTATTTCTGCTTCATCTCTTACTCCACCTAGTGAAAGTCTTACAAAATGTCTATCTAATGCTCTTGCAATTGATTTTGCGATAGATGTTTTTCCTACGCCTGGAGGTCCTATTAAACATATAATTGGACTTTTTAGAGACTTGGATAATTTTCTAATTGCTAAATATTCAAGTATTCTTTCTTTTACTTTTTCAAGACCATAGTGTTCTTCATCCAAAATTTCTCTAGACTTAACTATATCTATCTTGTCCTTAGTTTCTTTATTCCAAGGAAGCTGAAAAATAGTATCTAAGTAATTTCTACTTACGCTACTATCTGGTGACATTGGTGAAATTCTAGAAAACTTATTGATTTCCTTAGCTATTTTTTCCTTAACTTTTTTAGATACTTTTAATTTTTTTAATTTGAGTCTATAATCCTCTACCTCAGAAGTAACATCTTCTTCTTCACCAAGTTCTTTTTGAATAGCTTTCAACTGCTCTCTAAGATAATAATCTTTTTGAGTTTTATTCATTTGTTTCCTGATTCTCAAAGCTATTTTCTTTTCTATTCTCAAAATTTCTATTTCATCAAGTAATATTCCATATAATAGCTCTAATCTTTTCTTTTTATCAAATTCTTCTAGAAGTAATTGTTTGTGTTCACCTTTTAGATACATATTCGATGCTATAGTATCTACAAATCTATCTATATCGTCTATCTCTGAAAGTGAAACTAGAATTTCTGGAGACACCATATTACCGATATTTATGTATTCTTCAAAAATATTAAACACATTTCTAACCAATGCCTCGATTTCAACATCATCTTCATCAATAGAATCTTGATATATAACTTGCTCTAATACAGCTTTGAAATATCCTTCAGAATCATCTACAGTTATTACTTTTGCTCTTGAAATACCTTCCACCAATACTCTCACACTATCTCCAGGAAGTTTTAACATTTGCTTCACTTTACATACAGTTCCTACGTCAAAAAAATCCTCTTGAGTAGGTTCATCTACCTCTGAATCTTTTTGAGAAGTCAAAAAAACTAATTCATCTCCCTTCATAGCTTCTTCAACTGCTTTCAAAGACATTGATCTTCCAACGTCAAAATTTAATATCATATATGGAAATATTGATAGCCCTCTCAATGGCACAAGAGGCAACTCAATCGTTTCTACAGTATATTTTATGTCCATAATTATCTCCTTCAATTTATCTTTTTATGTTTTATGTTTTTTGTTTTTAACTTTTTGTTTTTTTATTTTTATGTTTTTATCTTTTTTATTTTTATATTTTTTATTTTTATATTTTTACAGTATCAAAATTTTTATACTTAAATATTATTACCCATTTTTTCTAAACCTCTCACGATTAAAATAGCAAAGTTCTCATGATCAAACTATATTTTTTATTTTCTCACTAAAATCATATTCTATTCTATTTTTTACCTTAAGTGATTTTTAGCTATCACTATTATAACATTTCTATAATTAATTGCAAAATACTTTACTTCTTAAAAGTCTTCTTTTGAAAATCTAATATGAAATAGTTTTCATTTTTTGATATTATTTTGAAATTCTATGGTATATTTTTTGCATTTATTATACAATATAAAGATAGGGTTGTTATATTTATATATAAGGGGTGGTAAAATGTTTAACCTTTTTTTCACATTTTTAAGAATAGGAGCGTTCACTTTTGGTGGAGGCTACGCTATGGTATCGTTGATACAAGATGAACTTGTTAAACACCAAAAATTACTCAGCGATGATGAATTTCTAGATTATCTTTCTCTCGCTCAAAGTTTTCCAGGGGTTCTAGCGGTCAATATATCTATTCTTATAGGATACAAACTTTATAAAATTCCAGGTGTAATAGTATGTGTACTTGGAGCTGCACTTCCATCTTTCTTTATAGTAATTGCAGTATCGTACATATATGTAAAGCATTCTTCTTCGCCAATACTTAGAGGATTTTTCTTAGGAGTATCACCAGTTGTAATTGCTTTGATAATAAATTCATTCTTATCACTGTTTAGTAAAATTAAAAAGACTACAAAAAATATGATTTTTCTAGTCCTTTCAATTTTACTTGTAAGTATTTTTCATATCAGTCCAATTTATCTTATACTTGCAGGAGGTGCGTACAGCCTATGTCAAAAATAATTCTTTTATTTCTTATTTTCTTAAAAATAGGAGCATTCAGTTTTGGTGGAGGCTATGCTATGCTTCCATTTATACAACAAGAATTTATAGATAAACATCATTTTATAACTAATAGCGAATTTCTTGATTTACTTGCAATTTCGCAATCTACACCAGGTCCTATTGCTATAAACAGTGCAACATTTATTGGATATAAAACTGCTGGATTTTTAGGTTCTTTCGTTGCAACATTTGGGGTAACTATATTTGCTTTGATTGGACTTACATTTATATCTAAACTATTTGAAAAATTTAAAGACAACAAAAAAATAGTTCAACTTCTTGATACACTAAAACCTATCACTACAGGTTTTATATTATCTGCCGCTTTTTCATCTATGCTAGATATAAAATGGGGAGTGTACGAAGTTATTGCTCTTGTATCTTCATTTTATCTGCTTAAAACGAATAAAATCGGCTCTATAAGCATTATATTCATCTATGGCTTAATAGGAATATGTTTGTGTTATTTTGGAGTTATAAGCTAAATAAAAAATCAATTCCAGATAAAGTTTGGAATTGATTTTTTTATATTTCTATTTTCTATAATATGCACTTCTCATAATAATTTTTTAAAATCAATTTTTGAAGATTTAGAAGTTTATTAAGCACTTTCTTTTTCATCAAATAATATAACTGTAGGTTGAACATCTTTATCTTCTACAGATTCTTTTGTTACGATAACTTTCTTAACTTTTTGCTTCGAAGGCACTTCAAACATTGTGTCAAGCATTATATCTTCAACAATACTTCTAAGACCTCTTGCACCAGTTTTTCTTTCGATAGCTTTGTGTGCAATAGATTTAAGTGCTTCTTCTTCAAATTCAAGTTCTGCACCGTCAAGTTCAAATAATTTCTTGTATTGTTTAACAAGAGCATTTTTAGGTTCTTTAAGTATTTTTACAAGTGCCTCTTCATCTAGAAGCTCAAGTGTAGATATAATAGGAAGTCTACCTATGAATTCAGGTATTATACCATATTTCAAAAGATCTTCTGGTAAAACATTTTCAAGTATCTTTCCTATATTTTGATCTTTCTTGCTTTCTATTTTAGCTCCAAAACCTAGAACTTTCTTATCAGTACGTCTTTGAATTATTTTTTCTATACCATCGAAAGCTCCACCTAATATAAATAATATATTAGTTGTGTCTATTTTTAAGAATTCTTGATGTGGATGTTTTCTTCCTCCTTGAGGTGGTACATTTGCTACTGTTCCTTCAAGGATTTTTAGAAGTGATTGTTGAACACCTTCTCCACTAACATCTCTTGTTATAGATACATTTTCAGATTTTCTAGCTATCTTATCTATTTCATCGATATAAATTATACCTTTTTGTGCTTTTTCAATATCAAAATCAGCAGCTTGAATAAGTTTTAGAAGTATATTTTCAACATCTTCTCCAACATATCCTGCTTCTGTAAGTGATGTAGCATCAGCCATTGCAAAAGGAACATTTAGTGTTCTAGCCAATGTTTGAGCAAGAAGTGTTTTCCCTGAACCTGTAGGTCCTAAAAGTAAAACATTACTTTTTTGTATCTCAACTTCTTTTAAAACTGATTTTTTGCTACAAATTCTTTTGTAATGATTGTACACAGCCACTGACAGAGCCTTTTTAGCTTGTTCTTGACCTATTACATAATCATTTAATATATCCATCATTTCTTTTGGCTTAGGAAGAGTAAACTCTGCATCATCTATCAACCCTTGCATTTCTTCTTCAATAATTTCCTCACAAAGCTCCACACATTCATCACAAATATAAACATTTGGACCTGCGATTAATTTTTGAACTTGTTCTGCACTTTTACCACAAAACGAGCATTTTAATTTTTTTTCTTCAATAATTTTAGCCATCTACACCCTCCTTTAAGCTCTCTTTGTAACTACTTCATCTATCAAACCATATTCTTTTGCTTCTTCAGCAGACATAAAATTATCTCTTTCAGTGTCTCTAGCTATTACTTCAACTGGTTGACCTGTTCTTTCAGACATAATTCTATTAAGAGATTCTTTTGTTTTTAATATTCTTTTCACTTGAATATCCATATCTGTAGCTTGACCTTTTGAGCCTCCAGAAGGTTGATGTATCATTATTTCGCTGTTAGGAAGAGCAAATCTTTTTCCTTTTGCTCCTGCAGTAAGCAAGAAAGCTCCCATAGATGCAGCCATACCAATACAAATTGTGCTTACATCAGGTTTTACATAATTCATAGTATCATAAATAGCCATACCAGCAGTTACACTTCCTCCTGGTGAATTTATATATAAATGAATATCCTTATCTGGATCTTCAGCTTCTAGAAATAATAATTGTGCAACTATAAGTCCTGCTGTTGCGTCGTTTACTTCATCGCCTAAAAATATTATTCTGTCTTTTAAAAGTCTTGAATATATATCGTAAGATCTTTCTCCTCTTCCTGTTTGTTCAACGACCATAGGTACTAATGCCATAAATAAAATACCTCCCCTTCAATTTATTTATATAAAATGTAAACAATCAGATATCACTTTATTATTATATTTCTTACATAATTTATACACATAAAAACATATATTAATCAAAATAAATTTCATTTATATAAATATAAAAAATTATTTTAAGCTAAAACTGCATTGTCAGCAAGTAAATCTAATGTTTTTCTGAATTTTATTTCTTCTTCTATTTGATGTAATTCATTGCCTACTATCATTTTTTTCAAATCATCAAATTCCATTTTGTACATCTTAGCTATTGCTTCTAATTCTTTATCTATTTCTTCTTCACTTACTTCTACGTTTTCAGCTTTAACAATAGCTTCCATTATCAATGTTTGTTTAACTATTTTTTTAGCATCTTCTTTTCTATCTTCTACTAAATCAGCAATTGTTTTTCCTGACATTTGAAGTAATTGTTCAATAGAGAATCCTTGTGCTCTCATTTGGTAATCCAATTGTTCAATCATATTTTCAACTTGACGATTTACCATTGCTTCTGGTATATCTATTTCTACACTTTCAGCTATTTTATTTAAAACAGCTTGTTTTACTTCTTCTCTAACATGTACTTTTGTTGCTTCTTCTAAATTAGCTCTAATGTCTGATTTTAATTCATCCAAAGTATCAAATTCACTTACATCTTTTGCAAATTCATCATCTATATCAGATAGTTCTTTAACTTTTACATCTTTGATTGTTACTTTGAAAACTACAGGAGCACCTGCTAATTCTTCACTGTGATATTGTTCTGGGAAAGTTATATTAAGTTCAACTTCTTCGTTAGCTTTTTTACCAACTAAACCTTCTTCAAATCCTGGTATAAAATGTCCAGATCCTATTACTAGATTGTAGTTTTCAGCTTTTCCACCTTCAAAAGCTACACCATCTTTGAATCCTTCATAATCTATAACAACTGTATCTCCATTTTCAATTTCTTTATCTTCAACAGAAATTATTCTTGCATTTCTTTCTTGCATAAGTTTTAATTCTGCTTCTACTTGTTCATCACTTACAGTATCATCAATTTTTGCAACTTCTATTCCTTTGTAGTTTTCAACTACAACTTCTGGTTTGACATCAACGTTGAATATCATAACAATACCATTGTCTTTACTTATTTCTTCTATATCTAAATCTGGATTATCAATAGGAGTTAAAGCTAATTCTTCTATAGCTTTTGGATATACTTCTCTAAATAATATATCTATTGCATCATTGAAGAATACTCCTTTTCCTAATTGTGCTTCGATGATTTTTCTTGGTGCTTTACCTTTTCTAAATCCAGGAATATTGTATTTACCTTTATTTTTCTTATATGCTTTTTCAATTGAAGCTTCAAATTGAGCATCATCAACTTGTATTTTAAAGTTTACAGTATTTCCTTCTTTTTTGATAAATTCTACTTTCATTATTTTGTTTCCTCCTAAGTGTTTTTAATTGAATGTAAATAATTAAAATTCCAACCTCTACATTATATCATATAATTTATCAATGTACAAAATGACTTCATATTTTATTAAAAATTATTTATTAAAATTTTTTTCAAGTCCGATTCTCATAAATCTAAGTGCTTGTGCTCTATGGCTTATTGTATTTTTCAAATCTGAATCCATTTGTGCAAAAGTAACATCGTATCCTTCAGGAATAAATAGGCTATCGTAACCAAAACCTTTTTCTCCTGATTCTTCTAGTGCTATTTTTCCTTCACAAACTCCTCTCACAGTAAATGACTTGTTATCTGGAAATACAACTGCTATTGCACATATAAATCTTGCTGTTCTTTTTTCAAATGGAACGTCTTTCAATTCTTCAAGAAGTTTTTTTCTATTTTCTTCATCGGTTGCATTCTCACCAGCATATCTAGCTGTGAATATTCCTGGTCGCAAATCAAGTGCATCTACTTCAAGTCCTGAATCATCGGCTATCACAATCATTTCTTTACTTGTACATGATTTTTCTTTAAGTGCTGACAAAATTGTTCTAGACTTGATCACTGCATTATGTTCAAATGTTCTTCCATTTTCTATTATTTCAATATTATCTAGCTCTATATCTTTTAATGAATGAATATCGAATTCAAGGTCGCTCAGTATTGATTTTATTTCAATAAGTTTGTGAGCGTTTCCTGTTGCTACAACAATATTCTTTTCATATTCCATACCTATTATATCTCTTGTTATTTCACCTAGAACTTTTTTCTGATGTTTTATCATCTCTTTGTTGCCTATTTCAGCAAGTTCTAATAGAAGATACAATTGTTTTTTGCTAAAAGGTTTCTCTTCTCCTGTTCCTTGAACTTCGATAAATTCACCTGTGTTCGTCATAACCACATTCATATCTACTGTAGCATTTGAATCTTCTTCATAACAAAGATCCAACATAAGTTCATCTTTGACAACGCCTAAACTAACTGCAGATACAAATTTATCTATAGGCATTTTTTTTATCATTCCTGATTTGTATAATTTATGCAAAGCTTCTACTAATGCAACATATGCACCTGAAATAGAAGCCGTCCTTGTTCCACCATCAGCTTGAATAACATCACAATCTATCCAAATTGTTCTTTCACCTAATTTTTTCAAATCTACAACAGATCTCAATGCTCTACCTATGAATCTTTGTATTTCTTGAGTTCTTCCGTCAATTTTTCCTCTTTCTCTATTTTTTCTTTCACTGTTCGCCATTGGAAGCATAGAATATTCAGCCTTTATCCAACCTGTGCCTGTATTTTTTAGAAATTTTGGCACTCCTTCTTCAATATGAGCTGTACACAAAACTTTAGTATCTCCTACTTCAATTAAAACTGAACCCTCAGCAAACTTAGTATAGTTTCTTGTAATTTTTATATTTCTAAGTTCATCATACTTTCTATTGTCTATCCTCAAAATTACTCCTCCAAAAAATTATTTTTCTAGTTCTGTCAAAACTTCTTCTATTGAATCAAACTTCAACAATTCGTTGAATTTTTCTTCATCTATTACTTTTACACCTAAATCTATAGCTTTTTGTAGTTTTGAACCTGCTTCTTCTCCTGCAAGAACAAATGTAGTTGATTTACTTACACTTGAAGTTGCCTTTCCTCCTCTTTTCTCAATCAATTCTTTCGCTTGATCTCTCTTCAAAGTTGGAAGTGTACCTGTAAGTACTATTTTCATTTTATCGAAAATTTTGTTTATATTATCGTCTTTTTCTTTAGTTGAAGTCATATTTACTCCAACATCTTTCAACTTTTCTATAACTTCAAGATTTCTATTTTCTTTGAAAAATTCTACTACACTGTTTGCCATTATCTCGCCTACTTCTTCTAGATTCGTAAGCTGTTGTACTGTAGCATCTTTTATTTCTTCAAGAGAATTGAAATTGCTTGCTAATATTTTAGCTGCCTTCACTCCTATAAATCTAATTCCTAAACCATTGATCAATCTCCAAAGTTCATTTGACTTAGACTTTTCAATTGAATTTAGAAGATTTTCAGCTGATTTATCTCCCATTCTTTCTAAACTTGCAATCTGATCTTTTTCTAAATAATATAGATCTGCTATATCTTTGATTAAGTTTTCATTCAATAGAAGTGTGACTATTTGCTCACCAAGTCCGTCAATATTCATAGCATCTCTTGAAACATAGTGAATTATACCACGTCTTATTTGAGCAGGACAAGAGATATTTATACATTTTACTGCTGCTTCGCCTTCTAATCTTACAGTTTCTTCACCACATACAGGACAATGTTTTGGCATAACAAATTCGATTTCTTCGCCTGTTCTGTCTTCTTTAACAACTTCCAAGACTTTAGGAATTATCTCTCCTGACTTTTGAACAAGAACGCTATCACCTATTCTGATATCCTTCTCATTTATGTAGTCCTCATTGTGTAAAGTTGCTCTTGAAACTGTAGTTCCTGCAAGTCTTATAGGTTGCAATATCGCACTCGGAGTGATTGTTCCAGTTCTTCCAACCTCAACAACTATATCTAACAATTTTGTCTTCTTTTTTTCTGCTGGAAATTTGTACGAAGTAGCCCATCTAGGAGATTTAACAGTAGCTCCCATTTTTTCACGAGATGCTATATCATTTACCTTTATGACCATTCCATCTATATCAAACTCTAATTTATCTCTGTTTTCTGACCAATAATCAATTTTTTCTATTACTTCATCTATATTTTTGCAGACCATGAAATTACTTATAATTTTGAATCCTTGAGATGACAAAAATTCAAGTGACTCACTGTGAGTCTTTATATCAAAATCATCTATATTTTCGAAGTTAAATACAAAAATATCTAGTGGTCGTTTTGCAGTGAGCTTAGAGTCGAGTTGTCTTAAAGAACCTGCTGCAAGATTTCTCGGATTTGCAAAAACTTGCTGTCCCATATCTTCTTGAAGTTCATTTATTTTTTCAAAATCATTCTTTGAAATAAATACTTCTCCTCTTGCTATAAGTTTTCTATGTTCAGAAATTTTCAGAGGTATTGTCTTTATTGTCTGTAGATTTTTAGTGATGTCTTCTCCAGTGACACCATCTCCTCTAGTAGACCCTTTTACAAATATTCCATCTTGATATTCAAGTGCAACTGAAAGTCCATCTATTTTAAATTCAAGAACATATTCAACATTTTCCCCTATAGCATCTCTTACTCTCTTATCAAATGCTCTTATTTCTCCTTCATTGAACACATTTGCAAGGCTCAACATAGGAACATCGTGTACTACTTTTTCAAACTTTTCAAGTGCTACTCCACCTACTCTACTAGAAGGTGAATCTGCTCTTTTTAAATTTGGATTTTTCTCTTCTAACTCTATCAATTCTCTCATCATCATATCATATTCATAATCTGATATCTCAGGAGAATCCTCAACATAATATCTTTGATTGTGATAATTGAGCTTGTCGATCAATTCACCTATCCTTTGTTCTATATTCATATAAATATTTTCTCCTTAACTAATTTAACAATTAAAACTTCTTTAACATTTACTTTTTATATATAAATTATAACTCAAAATCTAAGATTTATATATTTTTATCTGAAATTTTTTTGTTAATTAGCTTTACTAATTAAATTATTTACTTCACTATTATAAAATCAATATCCTTTTTTAATATCTACAACATTTTTCAATGGTTCATCATTGATAAATCTATTCAAATTATCGAAAATCATTTCGAAATTTCTATCTGTATTTTTTTCTGATATCCAAGAATTGTGAGGTGTTATTATGACGTTGTCAAAATTCCACAGTTTGCTATCTACATCAAGTGGTTCTTTCTCAACGACATCAAGTGCTACTCCTCTGAATTTATATATACAATCTATAAGGTCGCTTTGATTTATCAGATCTCCTCTGCCTATGTTGACAATAGAAGAACCTTCTTTCATAATTTTTATTTTTTCTTTGTTCAAAATATGTTTAGTGTCTTCAGTAGAAGGCATTGCAAGTACAACGAAGTCACATTGCTTCAAAGCTTTATCCATTTCATATGTTGAGAAACATTTGTGAAAATGTTCTTTCTGAGTTCCTTTTGTGTTTATACCCCATATTTCAACATCAAAAGCCTTTAATCTCTTTGCAGCTTCTGTTGCAATATTACCAGTTCCTAGAAATAATATGATTTGACCTGAAAGTTCTTTAGTCGTGAAATCCATTTTCCAACGCTTTTTGCTTTGATTTTCAAACATACTTTTAGAATTTTTGCAAATATCCAAAATAGACTTCACTATCCACTCGCCTATAGGCACTTTGTATCCATCTTTATTATTTGCGACTACAATATTATTTTTCAAAATTTTTTCTTTTGGAAGTTGATCTATACCTGCACTCGTCGTTTGAATGTATTTTAGATTTTTCATCTTATCTATATCTAATCTATCACACGCAAAATATGTAACCATAACATCTGCGTCGTCTGTTAGATTGTTGTTTTCGATTTCTTTTTCTGAGATAAAAACAACTTCATATCCTAACTCTTTGATTCTCTTTAGTTTCTCATCATCATATTTAACTGTAAATAAAACCTTCACTTTTTTATCTCCCTTCTATGAAAAGCAAGATCGAAAATATATATTTTCGTTATCAAACTTTCATACTTATCTTAAGTAAAATTTACATTTTAAAATAAAAATTTTATTCTTATAACATACTTATAATTATACCTCATTTTATTACAAGCAATGCAATAAATAGATTCTAATTTTTAATATTTTTAATATTTTTCATTATTTATATAAATACATTAATTTAAAATTTATTTTCTAGCATTAAAAGAAGCGTGTAGACAGACACGCTTCTTTTTTGGGGATAATTTTATTTACTTCTTTAATCTAATCTTTGGATTAGTTCAAGGAGATAATTCCAAACTTTCACTGTTGATGATATACTAATATGTTCATTTGGTGTATGAACATCCATTATATCTGGTCCTATAGATATCGCTTCAAATCCAGGAAGTTTCTCAAGCAACATTCCACATTCAAGTCCTGCATGTATAGCTGTTACTTTAGGTTCAACACCTGAAATTTCTTTCCACACCTCAACTGCTGTTTTTTCTAAATTTGAATCTTTAGCATATTCCCACGCTGGATACACACCGTCTATTTTTGCACTTCCTCCAAATACTTTTGACATAGCTACGATTCTGTCACAAATTTCTTCTCTAAGAGATATCACAGAACTTCTTGCTGAACTCAAGAAAGTGATTTTATCTTCATGTTGTTCAATAATTGCAAAGTTTAGTGAGCTTTCAACAAGGTCCTCTATTTCATTGCTAAATGTTTGTACACCGTGAGGTGATATAAGGATAAATTCAATTACTTTTCCTTTGCTATCTTTAGATAATACTTGTGTACTTCTATTCTCTATTTCTTTAATATTTATTTGAAGTTCAGAATCTACAGATGAAAATTCATTTTTGTATATTTTCTCTAAATCTTTTATATCAGAAATTAATTTTTCTACATCCTTGTCTTCTACCAAGATAAGTGCTTGAGCATCTCTAGGAATTGCATTTGACTTTGAGCCACCATTTATGCTCACTATGTCATATTCAACTTGAATAGAATTCAAAAGTCTTCCTAATAATTTATTTGCATTTGCTCTTTGTAAATGTATTTCTGCTCCTGAATGTCCACCTTGTAAACCTTCTATTGAAACTTTAAAAGCAATTTTATTTTTACTTACTTTTTCATAGTTTATTGGCAAGTCAACTATAACATTTTTTCCACCTGCACAACTTACTGTGATTACACCTTCTTCTTCAGAGTCAATATTGATCATATATTTTCCTTTTATATGCTCTGGTTTTATTTTATCTGCACCTAACATACCTACTTCTTCATCTACTGTTGCAAGCAACTCTATTCTAGGATGCTTGATAGTATCATCTTCAAGTATTGTCATAGCCATTGCAATTGCAATACCATTATCTGCACCTAGAGTAGTTCCAGTAGCATAGATCATATCATCCTTTATTTGTAAATTAATTGAATCTGTTTTGAAATTAAAATCCAATTCTTTTTCTTTTTCTGCAACAATATCCATATGACCTTGAATTACGATTCCATTTCTATTTTCATAACCTTTAGTCGCTTCTTTTATGATATAGACATTGTTCACTTCATCTTGATATGTTTCAAGATTTAATTTTTTCCCGAAATCCACTAAAAAATCACTGACTTCTTTTTCATTTCCAGATTCTCTCGGAATTCTTGTTAATAATTCGAAGTTTTTAAATAAATTTTCTGGTTTTAAATTTTGTAGTTTAAATTCACTCATAGTATCCTCCTATTTTTTTTTGAATTTTATTATGATAATTGCTCCTTAGTTTTTATTTCAATTTATGATAAGTATTATCCTTCATATTTTATTTCAATTTATAATAAGCCTTATCCTTCATATTTTATTTCTTCTTTTGTTTTTATTACTTTTGCTAATATTAGATACAAAATCATTGATATTAGTATACTATCTAAGGATTTGCTAAATATAGTTACGAAATATGAAAATACTGATGCTATTATCCAAGATATGATTCCAGCATAATTGAATCCTCTAACTATTTTCCAATTATCTTTATCTCCTTTTCCTATAATCCAGTAATCAGCAATTAACACACCTGCTATTGGAGGAACACATACTCCAAGTACATTCAAAAATGGCGATAAAAAATTTGCAAATCCAAACATAGCCATAATTGTTCCTATTAATCCAACTATAAGAGTAATTATTGATCTTTTTTCTTCACTTATATTGAATAATCTAAGAACAGCTAATCCAGAATTATATGCATTTCCTGTATTTGTAGTCCAAGTTGCCAAAATCAAAACTAACATGCTTAATATAGGAAATCCTAAACTTGCAAACAATTTCGTGATGTCACTTTCTCCTCCTGTAGCTATACTCATAATAGCTCCAACACCTATCATAAGTACTGCTGCTGGCAATACTCCTAGGATCGAAGCTTTGACTGTATCTCTTCTTGATTTTGCATATCTAGTATAATCTCCATTTATTACTGTACCCATTGCAAACAATCCAATCATAGTTGATATTCCAACTGCCATAGAAGAATTTTCTGAAGGAGTATATGCAAACACCGAACCTTGGAAATTTTTCATCGACATAAAAACTCCAAATATACAAAGTGCTATAAGTGCTGGTACAGCTATATAATTTAATATTTTCATAAATTTAAAACCGTAAACAGCCGTAATTAACATTACAATCCCCCAAATAAAAGAACTTATCCATAAAGGCATATTAAAATTGAAACATGTCAACAATAATTGAGAAAAAGCTGAACCACAAGTAGCTGTCTGTACTGCAAACCAACCTGCTTGTGCAATAGCTACAATAAGAGATACGACTACTCTCGAACCAGAATCTCCGAAGGCTTTCGAGGCACACATTGTCGCTGGATATCCAAGATCAGTTGCTTGCATTCCTCCAAAACACATTATCACAGAACAAATCAAAAATCCTATGAATGCAACAGTCAATATATTTGATAGATTGAGTCCTGTTGTGAGCATTGCTCCAACCATTAGCATAGGAATACATATCATCGTTCCTATCCAAATAAATGCTATTGATTGCCAACTCTGTTTTTCATCTTCGCTTACTTTTTTTATAACTTGTTCTTTCATGTCAATCCCTCCAATATTATATAAAATTAAGTAGGGTACTCAAATAATAAATTTTCAAAACGAGCCCCTACTTCTATTTCTACATATAGATTCAAAGATATCTATTAAGTGTCTATATTCTATTTAAACTAATTATTATATATTAAGTTTCTGCATTCTATTAAAATTATTTCTTACATATTAAAAATGAATTAATTTTCCTTTATATTCACACACATCTAAATATGTCTTCCAGTAGCTGTATACATTTTCTTCTGATGTGAACCACCACTCATCACTTGCCTTGATAATTCCAACAACAACTTTTTGTCCTACAAAAGTATCAGCGTTTGTAAGAGGTTTTGCACTCACTTGTTCATATATAGTAGTTATTTCTGGAACAGTAACTATTGGACTAAATTCTCCATTTTCCTTTTTATAAGTTACTAAATTTTCATTTACAAATTTTATCAAATATTCTTCGCCTGTTTTATCATCAACTATTGTAGTTTCTCCATAATCAAATCCACCTTTTACTTCTGCTTTTATATCTGTTATTGTACCTACACAAAGAGTTCTTGCATTATCAAGTTTATCAAACAATGAAGTATCTGTTGGTCCTATTTCTTGCAACATCTTTCCTATTTCTTCAGTTTTTGTGATTGTCATAGTTGCTATTTTATTTTCTACTTCACTTTTATCCAATATCCAACCAGATAGACCTGCTTTCATTCCCATTGCTACACATACGCCTCTACCTATATCTTCACAAAGTTTAGCGTTTTTAGGATCTGTTGTTTGTATCAAAACTCTATCATTCTTATCATTCGCCATAACACAAGGAGATGTATTGCATCCATTAACATGTAGCAATAAAGTTTCTAATGCTGGAACAGCTCTTCCTGCACCATCTGCATCAATAAACGGCTTATTTTCCATCATTGATAAAAGCATTGGAATAAATGTATTAAATCCACCTAATTCAACTCCAGCACAATATGAAATTTCTTTTGGTTCTTCCATTTCACTTGCAACCTCTTTTAGATAGTTGTAAGCATTTATGGCGAACTTACTAAAATCAATTCCTTTTATTGATAATGGAGAACCCATTCCTGCTGTTATAGCACAATATTTACCTTCTTCCATTTCATTTGGAGTTATAAGTGTTAGTTCTGGAGAACCATATTTTGCTTTGTATGTGTTAAGCATATCTATACCTGCAGATATAGAACCTCCACCGCCTCCACCTAATATCGTTGCTCCATTTAATACGTCAATAATTTGTTTTTCATTTAATACTCTCATCTTAAATTCCTCCTATATAAATTATTTCTTAAAAGAATTATATATTTATTTACAATAATAGTTAAGTTCATATAAAACAAAAATATATAATTTGCTTTGTCATAATTTACAATAGAGAAGTTTTTGGTAAATAATTCTGAAAACATTAAACAATTATATGTAAGTTCAATAAAAAAAGTTAATAAAATTATTGTCAGATTCATTCACTACTTTCACGCTTAGCATACGCTTCAGCCTTAAACGAATCTTGCAAACAATATTTATCAACTTTATTTATCAATATAGACTTTTTAATTATTTTTCAGATATTCTGTTCATAATGAGTGCAATCAAATAATAATTTTGCACTATGTTATTATCAATGTTATCATTTATCAATTCATTTATCTTTTTTATTCTATACTTTACTGTATTTTGATGAAGATATAAAATCAAACCTGTTTCCTTTAAATCAAAATTAGCTTCTATTAATAATGTAGCAAATGTATCTAAAAGTTGACTGTTATTCTTTTTATCATAATCTTTGATAACCTCTAGTGATCTCATATAACAATCATAATTAGATTTATCTTCGCACATTATTTTCTTACAAATACACATCAACTCTGCATGATATTTTGTAAATACACCTTCATTTACAAATGCTAATTTGAAGTTCTCAAATTCATCTATTGAGATATTTATAATTCTAACTAAATCATTTTTATTGTGTATATCTTTCAATAAAAAATATTTTCCATAATTTTTAAGGATATTTTCAATTTCATGTAATACAATTTCTTTTATTCCATTCTTGTTGTTTGTTTTAAAAATCAAAAACAAATATTTATCATTGTATAGACCTTCTACTTTTTTAAAAGAGCTATCAACATTTATCTTATCTATTTCAAATCTAATTTCATCTAATTTTATTGGATTTTTTTCATCCAAAATTATCACTAAAATTAAATCTTCAATTTTTATTTTTAATTCCTTAGAGAGTAATTTAATTTCTGCTTCATTATTTTTTATCAGAGAATCTATAAATTCAAATTGAGTTTCTCTAAAATTTTCATAATTATAAATGTTTGTAGCTATACTTATTATTTTATACAGGGAGTCTATCAATAATTTTGGTACAACAAAGTTTTTCTGTTCGTTTATTATAATCAATTTGTAACTGTTTTTATATATATAGATTTCTTTAATTATTAATTGAGCATCGAAAGAATCGTTCTTTATACTCAATTCACTTTTTCCCATATGAAATTTACTAATTATGGTTTTCATATTTTCTTCAATAAAATCTATCAAATCCAAATTTGACTTTTTTGATGTAATAATAATTTTATTAAGATTAGAAACGAACATAAATGTTAAATTGGTTTTTTTAGATAAAATATTCAAAACGGATTGAAAATCATTTTTTTTGTCAATTGAAGATATTTCTTTCATAATTGAATTTATAAAATTTTCATTTCTTAAATCACTCAAAAATATATATTCCATAACCTGACTAATCACTTCTGAATATTTTATATTCAGATTTTGAGAGTTAAAACTTATAAGCGGAATCTCAAGTTCATTACATAGATTTATTACTTGAAAACTTATCTTTTTTACAACAAATCCTATGTAAAATAAAACAATTGCACCTGATTTTGACCTGTGTAAAAACTCAATCAGCTTACATTGTTTTTCTACATCATCTTTGATTTCAAGAAATGCACTAAGAACAAGTTCTCCTTCTTCAACAGTTGATTCTAATATTTCATATGCAAAATTTTCTGGATCGCTTGATTCTAAAACTGTCACATTGGTAATTACATTATCTAACCCTCTTTTACCTGCTTCAATCTTTGCATCTTTAAATATCGATAAAGTTAAAATATCTCTAACTGTTTTGCCCATAATCATCACCGTCTGTTCATATTTTTATTCTACACCATTATAATAATTTCCAACCATTATATCATAATTTTTTGAAAAAATATACTTTTTTTGACTGTTTTCTTTTATCGTATTATCAGAATTTATTTTTCTTTTGCTTATCATGTTTTTCTCTTTATCTATTTCACTTGAAATATTTTTATCTTTTGTTATATGATTAGAATCTATTGTTACTTCGCTTATGCTTTGTATTTCTTCCAAAATATTTTTTATTTCATTTTGATTTTCAAATACAAAATCAAGTCTGAAATTTTCCACTCCATATCCAACCAATCTCTCTACTTCATCTAAAATGCAAATTGGATTAGCAGTATAAATTTGACTTCTACAATCTTTGTCTTGTATTATTCTATATCTTTGTTTGCTATTTTGATCTTCAAGTGCATAATTTGATTTTGAACATATGTTACAACGCTTGTCCTTCTTGCAATCTCTGATTGTCACTCCCATTGGACAATATTCAGTCGTCATCATAGGCACAAAACCGTAAATCAAAACTTCTACTTCTGATTTTATAATATTTTCTGCTTCTTTTCTTATAAGGTTCTCTTTTTGAAGTTCTTGTATTTCAGCTAAATTAGTGTTATTTATTATATCTTTTATTTCTTGAAAACTAAGTTCTAACGACATACACACAGAATTTACTCCTTTTTCTGAGAAAAATTCAAATGACTGTGAATTGAATGTGTTGAGTGTGTAATCAACATATTTTTCGTGATTTTTATAATAATTAAACTCAGCCCAATTTCTAATAAGAACACCTATATTCTCAGGAATGTCAAATATATCTGTTTCAATAGATTTGTCGTTATCTCTTATGATTCTACTTGGACAAAATACTATCTTGTCGTCTGTCTTTCTTGCCTTAGATAAAGCTTCTTCCAAAGTGCTTATATCTTCATAATATATAACATCCAAATTTCTTCCAAGTACAGCTTGAAGTTGATCAAGATTTCTAACTTTTACCCTGAACTTCAATTTATGTTGTTCTTTCTTTTTGTTTTTTTCATCGATATATTGATTTTTTATATTTTCTTCTTTTTCCTGTTTATTCTCTTTGTCCATATTTTGAACTTGTGTATTCTCTTCTTGTTCTAGCATTTTATTCTGTGCAGCTTCTTGCAATTCCAGTTTTTTCTCAAAACATTCTCTATACAAAGTTTCTTGATATTTTTTGTACAAATTCTTTTGTATGATTTCTTTTCTGTCTTTGATTTTAGTTCTTTTTTTATCTAAAAGCTCTACAGCATCTCTTCTCATTTGATTCAACACGCTAATTGGAAGACTCACACCATCGTCAAGCAAAACTTCAATATTTTTAATGAAATATGGAGTATTTCCCAATTTAGATATTTGATCTATGACTTTTTCTTTTGTCAAAGCAACCTTAAGTGCCTTTTCAACTACAAAATCACCTTCAACAAATATTTTTTCATATGTTTTTTCATATATTTTTTCTTCTGATTTTTTATTCACTTGTTTCTTAAATTTTTCATCTGCTTTTGAGTTTTTATTTGCTTTTAACTTATATTTTTCTTGTTCATTTGCGTGCTGTTCTGATTTCTCATCCGAAAATTCCAAAACAGGTTTTTGTCCGATTTTTATTATAACTTTCGCAAAAACAGGTATTTTTATTGATTCATAATTTTCTCCAAAAGTTTTCTGTACTTTTTCCATCAAATCACTATCTGATGTTTTGAATACTTTCTGACCTTTTTTCGCTTCACCCACAAAATCAATTTCAACTATTTCTCCTTTTTCAGCTCTATCAGAAATATTTTTCCCTTTGATAATTCTTCCAATAGTTCCTCCTCCAAGATTGATTCCATCGCCTTTTTTTAAACTAGCTTCAAGTTTCAATTTCAATCTTTTTGTTTTTTTATTGAAATCCAAAACACTTCCTATGAATAGACCTTGATTATTTGGTTTTTCAGGATTCATAATTTCTTTTCCTACCTCACCAAGCAAATAACCTTTTGTGAACTTTCTATTGAAAATAGTATATAAATTTTCCATAGTTCTATCGTCAACTCTTTTAAATCTATCTCCAATAGAATTTTTATCTGAACCAACTTTTTTATTTCTATCTTCAATAGAATTTTTCTCTGAATCAACTTTTTTGACTCTATCTTCAATAAAATTTATATATGAATCAATTTCTTTCCTATAAGCATTTACAACAGTGGCTACATATTCAGGTCTTTTCATTCTCCCTTCAATTTTAAGCGAAGAAACTCCTGCACATATTATTTCACCTATATTTTCAATTGTATTCAAATCTCTAGTACTCAAAAGATAATCATTTTTTTCGTTCATAATCTTTCCTGTTTGAAGATCGATTAGTTTGTACTTTTGTCTGCAAGGTTGTGCACATCTTCCACGATTTCCAGAACGATTGCCAAGCATACTACTCATAAGGCATGCACCTGAATAGCAAACACAAAGTGCTCCATGTACAAATACTTCTATGTCTACACTTGTATTTTCACAAATATATTTTATTTCTTGAATCGTAAGCTCTCTTGCAAGTACTACTCTCTTAAAACCAAATTCTTCGAAAAATTTTACATCTTCCAAACTGTGTGCAACCATTTGAGTGCTTGCGTGTATTTCGAAGTCCGGAAAAATATCTCTCACTATTTTTGCAACACCTATATCTTGGATAATCAAAGCATCCACATGTGAATTATACAAAAATTTTATGTATTCAATTAAATTTTCCAATTCATTTTCTTTTATTAGAGTGTTCACTGTTATAAAAACTTTGACTCCTCTTATATGACAATATTTCACTGCTTCGATTATTTCGTCGTCGTCAAGATTGTTTGCAGAAGCTCTCGCACTAAAAGATTTTCCACCTAAATATACTGCATTAGCACCATTTTGAACTGCAGCCTTAAGTGCATTAAATGAACCAACAGGTGCTAAAAGTTCTACAGTATTCATTCCTTTTGATTTTTCAATTAAATCACTATTTAGAATTTCATTTTCATAATTTTCTAGGTTTAATTTTTCTTTCTCAAAATTGCTTGTATCTTTTTTTACTTCTTTTTTATTTTTTACATCTTTACTTTTATATTTTTTGACTTCTTTTTTATTTTGTGTATCTTTACTTTTATATTTTTTGACTTCTTTTTTATTTTGTGTATCTTTACTTTTATATTTTTTGACTTCTTTTTTATTTTGTGTATCTTTACTTTTATATTTCTTCTCTTCTTTTTTATTTTGTACATCCTTACTTTTATATTTCTTCTCTTCTTTTTTATTTTGTGCATCCTTCATTTTATTTACCTTCTTATTTGATTTTGCATAATACCAAACAATTGCTATTATAAATATTTTTGTGTAAACTTTTATTGGCATTATATACTACTACTTTTATCAAAGTGTTTACAAAAAGTTCACACAAAATATTTTTACTCCTAACAATTGCTATTACTTATTTTTTAGTATATCACATAAAAAAATAATCTACAACTACAACCAAATAAGTATACTAATTACGATCATTTTAATGATTTCTAACCTTTTCTATTTTATTTCGCTTATGATTTTGTTCACATCTACTCCATTTTTTTCCCACAAATCTACAAATGTTTTTGCATTTGCGTTTTTATATTTATTATCCTCAAAGTATTCTCTAAGTGTACTAAAGAATTTTTTATTTCCAACTTTTTCTCTTATTTCGCCTATTGCTATAGCTCCTTTTGTGTAGACATTCATACTATACTCAACTGAATTCGAATAATCTGTAGATGCTCTAAAAATATCTTCTGCTTTATAATCTTTGCTCTCTTCTTTCATCTCTTCAAACATTCTATCTGCTACTTTCTTTCCATATTTTTCTTCAAAATAAAGTAGTGTTGAATATTCTGTAAGTGCTTCGTCTAGCCAAGGTTCGCTTATCTCATCATTTCCAACTACACTGTACCACCATTGATGAGCTGTTTCATGAGCTATGACATATTCCAAAAGTCCTCTGTTTGATTCAGTATACATAGACTTGTCAATCATAGAAAGCATAGGATATTCCATTCCTCCTATATAGAAATCACTCGCAACTACAGAATATTTCTTGTATGGATATTTTCCAAATAAATCAGAGAAAATACTTATTGCATCTTCAGATACTTCTGTCGCTTTTTCAGCCATATTTTTATTCAAATTATATGTATCTATTTCTACACCTTTTACTTTTCCTGTAGCTATGGTGAATTTTTTACTCATTACAAATGCAAAATCTCTCACTTTTTTTGCAGATATTTTGTATAGAGTCGTTTCTGTAGACTTCTTTTCTTCGTCAAGTATTCCTGTATAAGCTAATTTATATTCTTTTGGAACAGTTATATTTATTTTGAAATTGCTAGTTTCACTGTAGAATGGATCTCCCATTTCTGTATAACTTTTCAGATTCCAACCTCTTTGGTCTTGTACGCAAGCAATTGGAAACCAATTTGTCACATTTACAGTATTTTCTCCATATCCAAATCTTCCTAACGAATTTGGAAGTTTGACTATATATTTGAATTTTATATTTACAGAATCTTTTTTCTTCAATTTATCTTGCAAATTAATTTGAAGTATATCGTTTTTATCTCCTGTAATTTTATAATCTACTTCTTTATCCTCTACAAACAATTTTTCTATTTTTATATATCCTTCATTGAATCCTCTAGGATAGGCTAGTTTCATTTCTGATTCTTCAAATGGTGCAAATTCTTTTTTCGAAAAAGCATTAGGATATATGTGAAAATATACTTTATCTATACTATCACTTCCTGTGTTCGTATACTCTGTTATCTGAGTACAATTCAACTTTTTATTTTCATCATCAAACTCTGCCACTATGTTGTACTCGTTTAATGAGCTTAGATTTATTTCATTCGAAGAATTTGCATTTTTCGTATCAGATGATATTTTATATAGCAAGCTTTGCATTTTGCTCGTAGCTATAGCACTCTTGTCTACAACTACAGAACCTAATATTATCGCTAAAACTATACAAAATGAAACTATCCTTCTAACCTTTCTGTCAAATCTAATAATCAACTTTTTCACTCCTCGTTTCTAATTTTGAATTATACAACTTGATATTATTTATATTTTATACTTATGTTTATTTAGACTTAGATTTCTTATTTTAGACTTATGTTTATTTAGACTTAAGTTTATTATTATATACTTATGTTTATTTAAACTTAAATTTCTTATTAATATTTATCAAACAAATCTTTTCCTCCATTTTAACATTTATCAAGCAAATCTTTTCCTCCATTCTTTAATTTTTTTGGAAATATTCTTTTCGCCAAATTACTTCACAATCTCCCCTATTCCGACCAAAAAAATGATATAATCTATATGAGGTGATTTTATGTTTTTTAAAGAAATTAACGAAAATGATTTAGGAGAAACATCTATTCCTAATATCTTCTTAGATATATTTATGCCAAAGGCAAGCAGTTTAGAATTAAAAGTCTATCTTATGGGGTATAGGCAAGCGTGTGACAAATCTGCATCTTCAAATTTCAATAATTACTCTATAGCAAACATTCTAGGTGAGGATTATAGAGATGTGATAGCAGCTTGGATGCACTGGCAGGAGAGGGGTATCGTGAAAGTCCACGTAAAAGCCAGAAAAAAAACACACTCTCCACAAAACACAACATCTAACAAATTCGACGAATACTCTGCTATAACGATAGATGATTCGCAAAAAATAGACACACAAGATAATAAAAACATCACTATGAATGATAATAATGTACAAAATAATTTTACAAGTAACATTATTTCTGACAACAATTTTGTCCATAATAATTCTGAGAATAATTTTATTCACAACAATGACAATCATAATATTCATTTTGTAAACAAAGTAAAAGAAGACATTTATACTATAGAATTTATGGATCTAAAAAAATATTACGAAGAAAATATTTTATGTACAAAATCAAAACACACTGAACCAGAAAAATCAGACACTGACATTTTGATAGAAACTATCAGAAATCCTATCATAAGTCAAATGTTCAACACTATAAACAAGATGATAGGTAGACCTCTAGCTATTACAGAAAAAACAATCGTAATCAAAGCTATGAATAAATTCAATTCTAGTCCTGATATGGTTGTATACGCTTATGAGAAGTCTTTAGAAAAAGATGGCTATACGAAACCTCCAAGATATATAGAAACTATACTTAGAGATTGGTTCGACAAAAACTACACTATGATCGAACATATAAAAGCACACGAAAGCAATTTTTCTAAAATGTACTCAACTTACAAAGAAGTCTACAAAAATTTAGGTATAAGAAAAGAACCTACTGACTTCGACAAACAGATAATAAATAGTTGGATAGATAGATATAATATGAGTAATAATTTGATTGTAAAAGCTTGTGAAAAAGCAAATCATTCAGCCTCAGCCCCTACTGTCAACTACGTCAACAAAATAATTGAAAGATGGCACGAAAAAGGCATCAATACTTTGGAAGATGTCGCAAGAGATGATGAAGAATTTAAAAATTCTAAGGAGAAACAAAAAGAAACAACAGGAACTAATTCAACTAAAAATAATATGTACAAAAACAATCTCGCTTCAAACAACACTACACGAAACGTCAAGAAAACTAGCTTCGATAATTTTACAGAAACATATACAATAGAAGAACTAAACGAAATAGTAAGAAAAAAACAATCTTCTAACCTATAATAGAAATATAACTTTTTTTAATAGAAATATAACTTTTTTTAAAATGGAGGTGATTTTTTGAACAAGAACACCATTAGAAATATTTTGAGACAATATCAATCTCAAAGAGAACAAAATGAGTACGAACTTGAAAATAGAAAAAAAGAAATTTATAACTACTTTCCAGAAATAAAACATATAGACGAACAGATAAACCAAATTTGTTTGAAACTAGCCAAATTAGTGCTTGAAAAACCAAAAGATAGGGAAAAAATAGTACAGAAGTCTAAAGATGAGATAAATTTTTTAAAAAATAAGAAGTCGCAAATTTTTTCAGAGAATAATATTCCTCTAGACTATCTCGAACTAAAATATAATTGTGATATTTGCAAAGACAAGGCTTTTTTAGATTCAGGAGAAAAATGCAACTGTTTCAAACAAAAAATAATAAAAGAAACTTACAAAATGTCAAATATTGAAGATGTCTTGCAAAGAGAAAATTTCTCTACATTCAATTTGAATGTATTTCCTGACAATATTTCGACTAATGTAGACAGTGAAAATAATCATATTCAAACGAAATCTCAAAGAGAAAATATGAAATCTATTCACTCAAAATGCATTGATTATGTAAACAATTTTGCCAAGAAAAATAATCGTGATCTACTATTCACTGGATCTACAGGACTTGGAAAAACTTTTTTATGCAACTGCATAGCTAAAGAACTTTTAGATAGAGGCTATTTGGTCATATATCAAACAGCTTTCACAATAATTGAGATTCTAGAAGATTATAAATTTAGAAGAAATAATTTTAATAATAACGACGACAATGTTATTAGCGAAGAAAATTATAGAAATTTATTCAATTGCGACCTGCTTATAATCGATGACCTAGGAACAGAAATGATAAATTCCTTTACTAAAAGCGAGATTTTTAATATTGTCAATACTAGAATGATCGCTTGTAAGAGTACAATAATATCTACTAACTTAAATATTGTAGATATTTTGAATTTTTATGGACAAAGAACACTTTCAAGAGTGATAGACAACTGTAATATTATTGAGTTTTATGGAAAAGATCTTCGACTTAAATAAATATATCGTTTATCAATGTTTTATATTTATACAAAGGCTGATAAATATGTTTGCAAGATTTTACTAAAGGCTTACGCACACACAATGTGAGGACAGCTACCCAATCTGAAAACAATTTTATCAGCTATTTCTATATCCAAATCAGCTATTTGCATATCCTAATTTTTATTTTTGAAACCTTCCTTGATATTATCACATTTATCATAAAAGAATCATATATAAATAGTAAGCAAAAAACTCAAATTTCACTCAAAAAATCAATTTGTACGAGTTAAAATATACTATACAAGACTTATCATTATCACAACTTAAATAAAATCTAATGAGATAAGTCTAGAAAGAAGTGAGATAGAAAATCTTTGATTTTCGTAATCGAACTTCCCTACTTGTTTCGAAGTTCTGAAAGCTTCGCTTTCAATTCTAATGAACTTCTCATAATAATACTTTTAGGAGGTTATTTCTATGTTTAATAAAAATCCAAATCATAATTTTTCTCATAAGAAAAATTGCAATTCTAATTGCTCAAATTGTAATAATTCTAATTGCAATTTAAACTGTAATTCTACTCACCATTCAATTTGTGATAATTGTAACTCAAACTACAATAATTCTTGTTGCAATTCTAACTATGATTGTAACAAGAACATCAACGAAGAGATTCAATGTTTATTTAAAAATAAAAAATTTATTTGTGAAATTTCTTCAGAAATTGCAAATATGCTACCTAATTTTTCATTCGTGATAACAGGTGTTACAGGTGCTACTGGAAGTACTGGTCAAACAGGAAGTACTGGAGATACTGGTGCTACTGGAATTTGTACTTGTCCAACATCACCTACTCAGCCTACTCAACCTACTCAACCTACTCAACCTACTCAGCCTACTCAACCTACAGAACCCACTCTAATGTGTAGTATCTATATCATAAATAGAGGATCAAATAATATAACCGTTGTAGATCCAATTACACAGACTATTATCTGTACAATCAACACTGGTGAACAGCCTGGCGATATGGTTACAGATTTTAATTCTAATCATTCTTATCTAACTAATCAAGACGATGAAGCTGTATCTGTCATTGACAACAACACAAATACTATTATTTGTACTATACCTGTTGGAGATACACCTTCGCAAATATTTAAATATAATAATTTAATCTATGTTATAAATGCTCATTCTGATGACCTATCAGTTATAGATCCTAATACTAATACAATTGTTTGTACTATATCTGTTGGTCATACCCCTGGCAACTTTTTGATTGCATCTAATAACTTGATTTATATTCAAAATACATCTAGTAAAGATATCTCTGTAATCGATCCAAATACCAATACAGTTGTTTGTACTATTCCTACTGATAATAATTCAACTCTCGGACTCGTTCAAAATAATTCTTCAGGATATATTTATAGTTTTAATTCATCTGATTATACTCTATCTGTTATAGATCCAACTATAAATACTGTTATAAGTACTATTCCATTTGATCTTGGCACTCTGAATGTTAACACTGCAGGAAATTATGTATATGTATATAACAGTCAATTTGTATCTATTCTTGATTCTCATACTAATACTCTTGTTACAACTATTGCTTTAGGTAACAATATCCTCTCTTCTACATTAGATACAACAAACAACCTTCTTTATTTTTCAGATTCTAGTGGTGCATCTGCTAATATTGTTGTGATAAATCCTACTGATAATAGTATTGTAGCTAGTATACCTATCTATGGCTATCCTGCTGAATCCTACTTTATACCTTATAATGATTTGATATATACTATCGATGGTAAATATGATGTTATCTATATTATAGATCCTTCTACAAATACTCTTAAATCTACTATTCCTGTAGGAGAAGCTGCGGATATAGTTAGATCAAGCTGTCCAGCAGGAACTAACTAGGTTATTTTTTTCATATAATTTTACAAAAATAACGTAATATATAATCAAACTTATGTAAACTTTTTTCAGGCTATATTCAGGCTATCTTATGTAAACTTTTTCAGACTATCTTATATAAATATTTTTTCAGACTATCTTATATAAATATTTTTTCAGGCTATATTTTTAATAAAATATAGCTAAATTATTAAAGGAGGTTTCTATGTTTAACAAAAATCCAAACCATAATCTTCATCATAAAAAAAATTGTAATTCTAATTGCTCAAATTGTAGTGATTCTAATTGCGATTTAAACTGTAATTCTACTCACAACTCAATTTACGATAATCGTAACTCAAACTGCAATAATTCTTGTTACAATTACAACTGTAACAAGCATATCAATGATGAGATTCAATGTTTATTTAAAAATAAGAAATTTATTTGTGAAATTTCTTCTGAAATTGCAAATATGCTACCTAATTTTTCATTCGTGATAAAAGGTGTTACAGGTGCTACTGGAAGTACTGGTCAAACAGGAAGTACTGGAGATACTGGTGCTACTGGAATTTGTACTTGTCCAACATCACCTACAGAACCCACTCAACCTACTCAGCCTACTCAACCTACTCAGCCTACTCAACCTACTATAATGTGTAGTATCTACATCATAAATTTGGGATCAAATGACATAACAGTTGTAGATCCAATTACACAGACTATTATCTGTACGATTGATACTGGCCAACAACCTTACGATATGGTCACTGATTCAAATTCTAATCATTCTTATCTAACTAATATGCTTGATGGTGTCGTATCTGTCATTGACAATAACGCAAATACTATTATTTGTACTATACCTGTTGGAGATACACCTGCAACAATATTTAAATATAATAATTTAATCTATGTTATAAATGGTCATTCTGATGACCTATCAGTTATAGATCCTAATACTAATACCATTGTTTGTACAATATCTGTTGGTGATAACCCTGGTAAATTTTTGATTGCATCTAATGACTTGATTTATATTCAAAATTCATATAGTCCAAATATATCTGTAATCGATCCAAATAGCAATACAGTTGTTTGTACTATTTCTCTTGACAATAATTCCGATAAAGAACTCGTTCAAAGTAATTCTACAGGATATATTTATAGTTTAAATTCATCTGGTTCTATTCTATCTGTTATAGATCCAAATATGAATACTGTTATAACTACTATTCCATTTGATTCTTACACTGTAAATCTTATCACTGCAGGAAATTATGTATATGTATATAACTATCAATTTGTATCTGTTCTTGATTCTCATACTAATACCCTTATTACAACTATTGCTTTAGGTAACAGTATCAGCTTTTCTACATTAGATACAACAAACAACCTTCTTTATTTTTCAGATTCTAGTGGTACATCTCATCATATTGCTGTGATAAATCCTACTGATAATAGCATTGTAGCTAGTATACCTATTGATGGCCTTCCTACTTTGTTGAACTTTGTACCTTATAATGATTTGATATATGCTCCTGATTCTAAATATAATGTTGTCTATGTTATAGATCCTTCTACAAATACTCTTATATCAACTATTCCTGTAGGAAAAGAACCGTCTTTAGTTAGATCAAACTGTCCAGCAAGCACTAACTAGATTATTTTTTATTTCATATAATTTTATATGATTTTATATAATTTCATAAAAATAACGTAATATATAATTAAAATTATGTAATATATA
>JAISUA010000061.1 GCA_031272305.1 Clostridioides sp. | reverse complement strand
ATCTTTTGTAATAAAAACTATCTTCCCAAAAATATCCTGTTCTCTAATTTTTTGTGCTAATCTTATTCCTACTTCATCAAATTCTTCATCTAAAACTATAAAATATAAATTTATTTTTTCACTGCTTTTTGATATTTTCTCAATTGTATTTTGTATATTTTTAGACATACTATCTAAACTTATATCATCTAAATTAAAAATTATTTTATCTATTACTGATAATACTTTTTTATGAATAAATTCTTTTCCGCTATATAAAAATATTCTTCTCATATTCATTCACCCCCTCGTATATAAATTTTAATTTATTATTTCTTCAGCCATATTTACTAAATCCTCTTGATTCAAATCTAAAACACTAGTCTGTATGCAATAATTCACTCCAGCGTCATTCCAACTTAAAAATTGCATATTATCAAATTCTACATCAGTTACAGATGAACTCTCAGAAATTATAAGTTCTTCTTTTTTCTCTTTTTCTATATCATCTAAACTTTTTTTGTATCCTTCTGGAACTAATTTATAAATAACATTGTTATAAACTAGCTTTATACCTTTTACTTCTATTATATTTTTATTTGATAGATAAACATCTTTTGTTTTTTTATTATTCATAGAAACATTAATTATTTTTTTTTCAAATTTATATTCAAATTCAATTGAATTATATTTTTCAACAATTTGATTATTATCATTTAAAATTTTTTCTGTAGCTCTAGTTCCTGAATTAAATTTATATCCATTCTTAAAATTTTCAACTAGTTTAGGTGAAAAATCAAAATCTTTTTTAATTACACTTATGCTTGGAAACTCTGTATAATAAGCACCATTGCTACCTATTCCTTCATATTTTAAAATATTTGATATCCCATAAATCGAAGAACCCATAAAAATAAAAACAAATACTACAGCAACTATTTTTAACTTTTTATTAAATTTATGTTTTTTCTTTTGAAATATGGATTCAGAGTTCACTTGAGTTTTTTCAGGTAAAGAGTCCAATACTTCTAATAATTTTTGATGAAATTCCGTAGGTACTTGTATATTTTCTTCAAAATCTTGTTTCATAAACATACATCTCCTTTATACTTATGATTAATTTTAATCCGATTCATTACTTAGAAGCTTAATCTTCAATAACTTTCTTCCAATGTACAACCTACTTTTTACTGTTCCAGTAGGTATCTTCAAAATATCTTTAATTTCATCAATTGAATATCCTTCAATATAATATAGCAGAACAACTATTCTTATCTTGTCGCTAAGACTTTCAATTGCAAAATACAAATCTGCATAATCATTAATTTCATCGACAAATTTATTATCAAACAAATTTTCTATTTTCTTTCTTTGATTTAAAATTTTATAACATTCGTTAATCAAAATTCTAATAAGCCAAGTTTTAAAATATTTTTCTTCCCTCAATCCATCTAAATTTTCATATGCTTTAAGAATAGCTTCTTCTACTGCATCTTCGCAGTCTTTTTCGTTTTTTAATATAGAGTTTGATATAATGTATAACTTTTTTTCTATTTTTAATACCTTCTCTGAAAATGTTTGCTTGTCCAAACTTATCACCTCCATTCAATTCTTTTTATCTATTTTTTTATCTGTATTTTCCATCTATATATATTAGATACTTTTATGTATAAAAAAGTTCACTTTAAATTAAAATTTTTTATTAATCTAATAAAATTTTTTATTAATCTAATTGTTTCATTTTATCAATAATAAATCAAGGCTCATTGTAAAATGAAATTGAACTAAAAATCCATAGTGATTTATGTTATGATTAATTTACCACAAAAAATAATAACAGGAAATCACTATGGATACTAACAATCTTATCACAGAACAAAGAAAAAATAAATATTTAAATTTCGAATAACGTGTAATTATTCAAACTTTATTACGACAAGATAAATTAGCATATGCAATTGCTAAAGCTCGTGAGTTTGACACTTGTAAACGATGAAACCAACTCTCAAATCGTAAATACTAGTTATATTATTGTTAATTGTGATATAATAAAAAACACATATATTAATAATATAATTAGCCGAAATTATTATACTTGATGTACACAATAAGACTTATCATCACTTAAATAAGATCTATTGAGATAAGTCTTGATATTCGAAGTGCGAAAACATACGTTTTCTATCATATGCACTTCTCATAATAATTTTTAATATTCAAATATATTATCATTAAATATGATTAAAAAGATATTTAACTAAAGAAAGGAACTTTTTATGAACGATTTTAAATATTCATCTGACAACAAGAGATATCACACTTTGAACTACTACCTAAAAAACACTTTTGGTTGCAAGGTATTCAAAGTATCTATAAACGCTGGCTTCACCTGTCCAAATATTGACGGAACTGTTGGTCTTGGAGGTTGTACTTATTGTAGTGCTAAAGGTTCTGGAGATTTTGCTGGCAATCCAAATGACAACCTAATCAAACAATTCAATGACATCAAAGAAATGATGCTAAAAAAATGGCATCACGCAAAATATATAGGATATTTCCAAGCATTTACAAATACATATGCTCCACTTGAAGTATTGAAGGCAAAATACGAAACAATCCTTGCTTTAGACGATGTTATAGGTCTTTCTATTTCTACAAGACCTGATTGCTTAGCTGATGATGTTTTAGAATATCTAGGAGAATTAAATAAAAGAACAAATCTCTTTGTTGAACTTGGACTGCAAACAATTCACGATTCTACATCAGAAATCATCAACAGAGGTCACGACTATCAAACTTTTCTTGAAGGCGTAGAAAAATTAAAATCAAAAAATATAAAAATAGTCGTGCATATAATAAACGGACTTCCAAACGAAGACTACAATATGATGATGGAAACTGCAAAAGCTGTAGCTGATATGCACGTCCACGGAATAAAAATCCATCTTCTACACATTATAAAAGATACCCAAATGGCACAAATGTTAGCATTAAACGAAGTCGTACCAATGAAAAAAGAAGATTATATAAATCTTGTATGCGATCAATTAGAAATCTTGCCACAAGATATGGTTATTCATAGACTTACTGGCGATGGAAAAAGAGATGAACTCCTTGCACCTATGTGGAGTTTGAAGAAATGGGAAGTCTTAAATGCAATTGATGATGAACTTCAAAGAAGAAACTCATTCCAAGGAAAATTCTATAACAAATAAAACTTATAAGAAATGATTACTAAAATATTATAGAACTAATTTAATTAGTTTATTTAATCAATATAAACTAATCTATATGAATATATTTTATAATTTTACTGTTTTTTAATTTTACAAATCTTTTGAAGTTATTTTTTTTAATTTGTTATTTTATTTTGAGATGAAGATGGAACTTAAAATTTATTTTTAAAAAAAGGTATTAAAAAGGTATTAAAAAAGAAAAAATATGATATAATAAATAATAAAATAAAAAAGAAACTGTCAATCCGAGTGGTATCGGGGCGAGATTATCAAAATAAATAATAGATTATTTTTCTAAACTTCGTCCTTGTTTCTACCAAGGGCGTTTTTCATTGCCGTTTTATAATCAATTTTTTTAGAAATATAATATACAGTAATCCCACCCAATATAGTGGATATAGTACCAATTATCACATTTAAAATAATTAATTCTAAACTCATGTTCTCACCTCCTCTCTTGATATATTTTCTATATCAGTTATAGGAAGTGAGAAGGATACAACATAGGCATCACATCCTTTATCTTTTGTATGATAAATAAGTGATAACCACGCCCCGTTCAAATTGAAATTCTCTCTATATATTATACAATAAAATGTTAACATTTGCATGATAAGACTTGCAAGAAGTTATATTAAAAACAATGTTGCAAGTCTTGTTATTCGAAGCGTGAAAAACTTCGTTTTTCTTCATACACGCTTCTCATAATAAAACTTTCAAGAACTTCCCTTGAGAGTATAAATAAATTCATCTTGCTTAGTAAATATATGTATTTTCCAAAAACCTATTGATTAAATCCTTATAACTTGATATTATAAAATCACTGCGAATAGATAATTCGTTTTATAAA
>JAISUA010000084.1 GCA_031272305.1 Clostridioides sp. | reverse complement strand
TATAGTAGCTTGTCCTTTTATAAAGATTTCACCTTTTTCTGCAGCACCTGGTCTTCCCCACATCATATTAGTATCGATATTACCTTCTGAAGAACCAAATTCTCCGATTTGTACACCGTTTTCATCTGTTCCAGTAAGAACCATTACAACTCCGTCAATAACTCTTGTTACACCTTCACCAAGTTCGCCTTCTTCTTTTGTAGCGATTGGTTGAACATCCATTATAGTTTCAGAGTATTTACTGTACCCTTCGGGGGTAATAATTTCTAATTGGAAGTCTTTTACAAGTTCTTCTGATCCTTCTGCTTCTGCACATAATTCTTCTGATTTTCTAAGATATAAAGTAGTTCCTTCTATTTTAGTTTCATCAGCAAATTCAACTTTTTCTATTTTAAAATGTCTCTTTTTAAGACTTCTTACTAATACGTCTTTTTCTTCTAGAACTGGAGCAACTGGAGTTGCTTCTACTGGAGCTACTTCTAGAGCTTGAGCTACTGCTGTAGGAGCTACACCCATTTGAGCTGCAACACCTAAAGGTATTTCAAGATTGATGTCTCTACCTTCTCCAATGTGAATTTTAACAGTTTGTCCAACGCTTGCTACTGGTGCGATTGGAGCTACTGGTGCTACTGGAGCTACTGCTACAGTTTCTTCTGCAACAACTTCTTGAGTTTCTACAACTTCTTCACCTTGAACAGCATCAATGTATTCAGGTGTAATCGGAGTTAATGCATCAATAGTTTTTACTAATTTTGCTCCTAAAACTTGACTAATTTTAAGACCATCTTCAGGTATAGTTAAAAGACCAGAATCCTCTAAATCAGGAAATATTGCTGGATCTTCTAAGTTTGATGGTTCTATTGTAATACCGGCTTCAAATCTACAGCAAGACACCGCTGGGTCATTAGCATGAGCTTTTGCTGTTTCTACAGTTATTGACATACTTATAAATACCTCCTATTTTTATTATTTTTTTCTTCTGTAAAGTCTATGACCAGCTGCTCGTAGAGTATGATCGGTATTGTGATATACTGGCAAACCTAACCTAGGTGCCACTTGCATAACTGTATTAGTTCAGTCTTCACAGTTACCAATTAATACTGCTTCAGCTCCTTGACTTTTCAGTTTTAAAACTTTTTCAGCTTGTCCCGGACAGATACCAGGAAGTTCACATCTGAATCTTCCGTTTACTTCTACCATTCTCTTACATTTTTCTTCTGCAACAACTTCTGTTCCCATAGCAGCAGCTATTTGTTTAAGTCTTGGTTCTTGACCTCCACATTCGCAAGCTATGATACCTAATTTCTTAGTTGTTTGAGGGAATGGCATTGAAACTAGAATACCACCTAGTGTCTTTGTTATAGGGCTATCAAGTTCACCGTGATTTCCTGTGAACGGTCCTCCTAAAACTACTTCACCATATGGTTCAATTATTCCTCCTGCTTGTTGAATATAAGTTTCAACAGGCACACCAATAGGTACATCAAGGAATACTTTGCCATGATTTTCAGCTCCATGAACTCTTCCTGCAACAGTTATATCTTTTGTTATAACAGGTCTTCTGTCTTCAATCGCTCTAGTAATGTTCTTAATAGTTTCGATATTTGATATAACAGTGTTTGCTTCAAGAGGAAGTGCTCCTGGTTTAAGTTCTATACCTAGTATTTCTCTTACGATAACTCTTTCGTCACCAGCTGGATACATATTAGGAAGATACTTAACTTCTACCTTTGGCTCATCTTTACAAGCCTTTGCCAAGGCTAACATGGCTTCTCTATGGATAGGTTTAATCGCGATGTATGCTTTATCAGCACCTGTGATTTCTATCATGTACTTAAGTCCTCTTACGATAACATCTGGATGTTCTTCGCAAAATACCATATTGTGTTCAAGAATAGGTTCACATTCTGCTGCATTAGCAATTACAACTCCACCATCCAATTTTGTGTTCAGTTTTACACTTGCAGGGAATCCTGCTCCTCCCGCACCAACAATTCCGGCTTCTTTGATTGCATCCAAGTATGAATCAGTTTCTTTGATTTTTACATATTCATCAGGTTGATTTTCATCAGCTTCGATAGAAATATAAGTATCAGTAACTTCATCAACTTTTCCATATACACTTGCGTGGATATTTGCACCCAAGCCTGTTGGTTCGGCTATTAGTTCTCCTTTTTTAACCTTTTGTCCAACTTCAACAATAGGTTTACAAGGAGCACCAACATGCTGTCTTAGTAGAATTTTTACTTTTATAGTAATCACCTCCTTAAAAGATAATCAATTATAAATGATAATTCTTTTTGAACAACAATATTTTACTTATTTAAGCAATAATATAAACTAAATAGCAAGTAATATTCCTAATAAATTTAAAATTCCTATCATATCATTAATCATATTTATCAATATTATTAGCATATAAAATAAAACTGTTGTAAATAAAATAATTTTATCCTCAGTGTACAAATAATCATCTTTTATCCGATGTAATACAAGTTATAAAATCATTTTAGAATTGTCAAAACTAAAACACAATCAAAAGCAAATTTGCCTTTGCAAGAAAAAATAAATAAAAATAACAAATTTCGACTTCATAGATAAAGTTTTTATCACTTTATCTTAATTTTTTTAAAAAAAATTGTATTTTAAGCACAATTAAACAAAGCAATTTTCAACGAAAACGCTTTCTATTCAATTTGTAAAATCAATATTTACTTTATTTTCATCAATTTTTTTCTTATGATTAGATTATAGCATATTTTTTATTAAATACAAATATAAAATATTATTTTCTAAAATTATTTTTTTATTTATAGGTTTCGCTATTTTTTACATAAATAAAATGTAAATTAAAATTTAATTTTATCATTATTTTTTAATGTTATAAATTTTTTTATTTTTTATTTATTTACTAAAACTAAGAATAACCTTTTTTTATTTTTATACTTTTATATTCTTACTCCTCTACTTTTAAATAAATTATTCTATTTAAAATCTTATTTTTTTATAAATTTTGACTTTAGAATCAAGATTTGTGATTAAAATAGTCGCTTTTGTAATAATATTAATCGGTTTTGTAATCTATTTGTTCCAAATTTATCTACACATTGAAATATAAAATTGCTTTTTTTGTTCTCAAAGAACATAATTTTCAAAAAATAAGTTTTTTTAAAAATGTATTATTTTCTAAAAATAAGTTTTTTTAATGTATTATTTTCTAAAAATTAGGCGTTTTTTAATTACATTATTTTCTAGAATATTTTATTTTTATTTGGCAAAATTATTACTAGCAACGAGAAATAAAATGGATTTAAAAATATGTTCTGATTGATTAAGTTAGTTAAATTAGTTCATATGATTTCTAAAAATAATTTTTCTATAAGAGATATTATTTTTTTAAATGATTTTTCTATAAAGATTTATTATTTTCTAAAAATAATTTTTTTCATAAAGATTTATTTTTTTAAAATAGTTATTCTGAAAAATTATGAGGATATTAATAAAAATCCAATTTATAGAACGTTGCAAATGACATCTATCTATTAAGGAGGAATTTGCAATGACTAACTCAAATTCAAACAAAACTGTAGTACCAGGAGCAAAGCAGGCTCTTAACCAAATGAAAAATGAGATAGCTACTGAACTAGGTTTATCAAACTACGAGAACATCGACAAAGGTAACTTAACAGCTAGAGAAAATGGTTATGTTGGTGGTTATATGACTAAGAGATTAGTTGAACTGGCTGAACAACAATTAGCTGGAAAATAATTTTTCATAAAGAAAAATTATAAAATGCAAATTATGACATCTTAAGGTGAAGAGGGTCTTCGAAGTGATAGTTAAATATCATTTTGTAAGACCCTCTTGTTTTTCAAAAAACTTTTAACTAAAATCCTAATGATATGTATTTTGAAAAAAAATTATATGGTGAATATATGATTTTTTTACATGACTTTACCGCTTGGTTCAAATTTCTTCACACGTGGTTCAAAATTCGAAAATATTCCTTTTCTAGCATCTAAACTTCCACGTCAATGTACTTTATTTTTCTAATTTTACTTTAATCTCTTTTATTTTTTTCGTTTTTAGTTTAATATAGTAGTATAGATATTTTTAAAAATTTTCGGAGGTGAAAAATTATGTTTGAAAGCACTCCAGAACAACTTGCATATCACAAACTTTTAATTTTATATACATTGAAAAAAATAGAACAAGGGTTGACTGGTTGGCAGTTAAATCAAGTTCTTTTAGAGAAAGATCTTATGAATTATTTTTCAATTCAAACAAATCTTAATCAACTTATTGAGTCTAAGCTAGTAAAACTTTACACAAAAAGTGAAATTGATTACTATGCTCTTACTCAACTTGGTCTTGAGACTCTCGAAAGTTTTATGAATAGAATTCCTGAGGATATAAGACAACTTATTGATGATTATATTGATGACAACGAATATAATTGGTTATCTGAAAGCTATCTAAAAGCAGAATCTGAATATATTAGAAAAAATGATCAAGAATA
>JAISUA010000009.1 GCA_031272305.1 Clostridioides sp. | reverse complement strand
ATTTTAATTTTTCAAATATCAACCTTGAATTTTCTTTTCTAACAAAAGAAGATATAGATGCTGTCTTTGAAATTGAGAAAAACTGCTTCGACGATTATTGGAGCAGAGATATGATTTCTGCTGAACTTAGCAATCCTCTATCAAGATATTTGGTCGCTAAGTTGAATGGAAAAATAATTGGATTCGTTGGAAGTTGGTTTATTTTGAATGAATGTCATATAAACAACGTCGCTATTCATTCTGATTTCAGAGGAAATAGCTATTCAGTTGCTATGCTAAAAAAATTAATCGAGATATGCTATGAGGAAGATATAGACGCAATGACTCTTGAAGTTAGAAAGTCTAATGAAATAGCAATCAATCTATACAAAAAAATTGGATTCGTAATGGCTGGAATAAGAAAAGAATACTATTCAAATAACAAAGAAGATGCAATCATAATGTGGAAAAATCTTTTAGAAAAAGATACTAATATTTATTAAAATGAAAATAACTTTTAAATAAAAAAATAATATTTATTAAAATGAAAATAACTTTTAGATAAAAAAATAATATTTATTAAAATGAAAGGATCTTTTAGATAAAAATAATGATAGATACTAAAAATGAAATTATTAATAAAAAAGAACTTATTTCTCTTGCAATCGAAAGTAGCTGTGATGAAACTGCAGCTGCTGTCCTTGTCAACGGAAGAAAAGTACTCTCAAATATTATTTCTACTCAAATAGAAACTCACAAAAAATTCGGTGGAGTAGTTCCAGAAGTTGCATCTAGAAAACATATTGAAAATATTGATATTGTTGTAGATGAAGCCTTGAGCGAAGCAAATATCACTTTCGATGATCTTGATTTTATATCTGTGACATATGGACCTGGACTTGTTGGTGCTTTACTTGTTGGACTTTCATATGCAAAAGCACTTGCTTTCTCTCTAGGCGTTCCACTTGTCGGTGTCAATCATATTGAAGGGCATTTGAGTGCAAATTATATTGAACACAAAGATTTAGAGCCACCTTTCTTAACTTTGATAGTTTCAGGTGGGCATACAAATTTAGTAGAAGTAAAAAACTACTGTGAATATAATATTCTTGGAGGAACAAGAGATGATGCTTCTGGCGAAGCATTTGATAAAATTTCAAGAGCTTTAGGATTAGGTTATCCAGGTGGACCAATTATCCAAAAAATCTCTGAAAAAGGCAACAACGAAGCTATTGATTTTCCAAGAGCATATCTGAATGAAGGATATGATTTTAGTTTTAGTGGATTAAAATCATCTGTACTTAATTATATCAACAACAAAAAAATGAAAAATGAAGAGATAATTGTTGAAGATGTAGCAGCTTCATTCCAAGAAGCTGTAGTCGATGTGCTTGCAAACAAAGCAATACACGCTGCAAAAGAAAAATCTTACAAAACTATAACTTTATCTGGTGGAGTCGCTGCAAATAAAAGACTTCGAGAAAAATTATCTGAATTAGGAAAAGAAAATAACATAGATATAAAATATCCTCCTATTGTCCTTTGCACAGACAACGCTGCAATGATCGGATGTGCTGGATATTATAATTATATAAATGGAAAACGAGATAACATGAAACTAAATGCTGTTCCAAACTTGAAACTATAGATTGTTGAACCTTTACCATATTTTTTTATTCTACAAATTTTATTGGTATTTTTTCAATTAAGCTATGTATAAAACATTTGATATTTTTTCGATTAAGCTATGTATAAAGATAAAGATAATGTGTATAAAGATAACAATAAAAAAATTTCTTGTGAATTCTAGCAAAGCTGATTCTTTCTCAAAATTAAAAAAGATTGCTCATTGATTCTATGAAAGCTGAATATCTCACGAAATTAAAAAAGATTGCTCATTGATTCTATTATAACTGAATCTCTCACAAAATTAAAAAGATTGCTCATTGATTCTATGAAAGCTGAATCTCTCACGAAGTGTAAAATCAGCGACCGAATCATGGAGCAATCTCTTATCTTTCTAACGTCAAATTTTAAAAATTCAACTCGATAAATAACTTTATTTATTGGTATTTCTAAGTTTTGCATCTAAATTTATTTTTTGATATTTCTAAGTTTCGCATCTATGAAACATAACCAATATCCTTTGCTTTTTATATCTTTTCTGTCAGATCTCAAATATCTATTGAATCCTGTATTTCCATTATCAGGTTTTTCTTCTATTGTTCCTGGAATTCCATAAATATAATGTTTTCTATTGTTATCTTCGTCATATTGTACTCCAAATATATAGTGTCTATGTCTGTAAGCATTCATAACAACATCAGAATATGCTGTTGAATTTAAAATATTTATATATCCTAGATTTGGCATAGAATATCCACTAATTGTAGAAGGATTTACATCTAGCAACCACCATCTAGTATTTGGAAGATATTCATTAGCAAAAGGTTTTACTTCTTTGTATGATTTAAGTCCACTTTTGATTTGTCTAGGTACCATAGGAGTTTTCATTTGAGTGTCAGCTACATCTCTTTCTTTGAAATCAATTTTTTTGTTATTCTTCATTTCTTCTAAATCATTAATTTCTTTGTTATTCTTCATTTCTTCTAAATTATTAATTTTTTTGTCATTATTCACTTCTTCTAAATTATTAATTTTTTTGTCATTATTCACTTCTTCTAAATTATTAATTTTTTTGTTATTCTTCATTTCTTCTAAATCAT
>JAISUA010000007.1 GCA_031272305.1 Clostridioides sp. | reverse complement strand
GAATTATATAATCAGAAATAATATAGAAAAATATATTTCTTTTGAAACAAAAATTAATTTTCAAACTACAACATCAAAATAGAAAGTAAAAAATTAATTTTCAAGATAGATATATTTATTTTAATATGAAAAGTGTGATGTGAAAAGAGATAGATAAGAAAAGATAAAATTAGAGGAATTTATTTAAAAATTAAAAGTGTGAGGTGAAAAGTTAGTGTTAAATAATATAGTTGATAACAATATTTTTAGTAAGGTCGAAGAAACTGTTGCCTATATCCAAAAAAGAATAAATAATGAACCTAAGATAGCTATTATACTTGGATCTGGTCTAGGTGAATTGGGAGAAGAAGTAAAAAATCCTACAATTATTGAGTATAAAGATTTGCCTAATTTTCCTATTTCAGAGGTAGAAGGTCACAAGAATAGACTTGTGTTTGGAAATTTAGAAAATAAAGATATAGTTATAATGCAAGGAAGGTTTCACTATTATGAAGGATATTCGCAAAGTGAGATTACTTTTCCTGTAAGAGTGCTTAAAAAATTGGGTGTAGAGCTTCTAATAGTAACAAATGCATCAGGAGCAATAAATACAAACTTTTCTCCAGGAAATCTTATGATAATATCAGATCACATCAATTTTAGTTTCTCAAATCCTCTAATAGGAAAAAATGATAATAGATTAGGAGCAAGATTTCCTGATATGACGGATGCATATACAAAAAAATACAGGGAAATAGCAAAACAGTCAGCATACAATATTGGAATTCCTGTAAAAGAAGGTGTATATATGATGTTCTCTGGTCCAAACTACGAAACACCTGCAGAAATTAGGATGGCTAGAATTCTTGGAGCAGATGCAGTTGGGATGTCTACAGTTCCAGAAGTAATAGTAGCGTCTCAAAGTGAGATGAATGTTTTAGGAATTTCTTGTATAACAAATATGGCAGCAGGAGTGTGCGATAAAAAACTTTCACATAAAGAAGTAATAGAAACAACAAAAAAAGTAAAATCAAATTTTATAAAGTTGATAAAAGAAATATTGATTTCATTGATAGAATAGAGACAATCCATTTTTAAAGTTGATAAAAAAACTGATTTGATTGATAGAATAGTGGTAATTCAATTTAATATTGTTATAAATTTCAAAACAAAATGTTAGACAAATATGACTTTAGGAGTTGAGATTTTTATGAGGATGTACGATATTATCAAGAAAAAAAGAGATGGTTTTGAGTTATCGAAAGAAGAGATAGAATTTTTTATAAAAGGCTATGTAGATGGAAGTATTCCTGATTATCAAGTGTCAGCATTGTTGATGGCAATTTATTTCAATAAAATGAATAAAGAAGAAACTCTTTTTCTTACAAATGCTATGAAAAATTCTGGAGAAACAATAGACTTGAGCGATATAAAAGGTATAAAAGTCGACAAACACAGTACAGGGGGAGTCGGAGATAAAACTACTATTGCACTTTTGCCACTTGTTTGTTCTTGTGGACTTATATCTGCGAAAATGTCTGGGAGAGGACTTGGTCATACAGGAGGAACAATAGATAAATTAGAATCTATTGCCGGTTTTAATACTAATGTAGAAATAGATGAATTTATAAATTCTGTCAATAAAATAGGAGTGTGTCTGTCAGGTCAAAGTAAGGAAGTAGCTATAGCTGATAAAAAAATTTACGCTCTTAGAGATGTGACGGCTACAGTTGATAATATTTCGTTGATAGCTTCAAGTATAATGTCTAAAAAACTAGCATCAGGTACGGACAAAATAGTTTTGGATGTAAAGACTGGCGATGGTGCTTTTATGAAAAACATAGAAGATGCAGTTGAACTTGCAAAGGAAATGGTTGACATAGGAAATGGAAGTTGTGTAGAAACTGTTGCGATAGTTTCTGATATGAATGAGCCACTTGGATTTGCAGTTGGCAATTCACTTGAAGTCATGGAGGCTATAGATACACTTAAAGGGAAAGGACCTAAGGATTTAGAAGAACTTTGCAAAGTTTTAGGAGCACATATGCTTTTACTTGGAGGAGTAGAGAAAGATTACGATGAAGGCTATAAAAAAATAGAACAAGCAATAAAATCAGGAAGTGCGATTTCAAAATTAAAAGAATTTATAAAAAATCAAGGTGGAAATGAGAATGTAGTCGATGACTACTCACTTTTTCCTAAATCAAAATATATTTTTGAGTTAAAATCTAAGAAAAGTGGTTTTGTAAGTAAAATCAAAGCTGAAGAAATAGGTGTATCTGCTATGATGTTAGGAGCAGGAAGAGGTCAAAAAGAAGATGTGATAGATTTGAGCGTAGGAATAGTTTTGAATAAAAAAATCGGAGACTTCATAGATGAAGGGCAACTGCTTGCAAGAATACACTACAACGATGAAGAAAAATTCAAAAGTGCAGTTGATAAGATAGAAAAAGCATTTGAATTTTCTGAAACACAGGTAGAAAGTAAGAAACTTATCTACACAGTTATAAAATAAATACAAAAATTTCCTCAAATAAATTTTAAAAATATGTTGACAAAATTTATTTGAGGAAGTATAATCTTTATTAATAACAAATTGCATAGTTAAATTCGATGAAAAAGACAGTAGCCTTTACGATGTTACAGCGAGTTGGGATTTTGGTGTGAGCCTAATATCGGAGTATTGAGTGAAAAGAACTTTGGAGATTATTATCGGAAATTTTAGTATGATAATAGGTTTCTCGCCTTAAGAGATTGAGTGGATAAGTTTACTTATCAATAAGAGTGGTAACGCGGAATGATTCGTCTCTTGGTTTTATTAACTGAGAGACTTTTTTAATACAACTTTACCAACTTTGAAGATTATTTATAAGTGAATTTATCAATAAGAGTGGTAACGCGGAATGATTCGTCTCTTGGTTTTATTAACCAAGGGACTTTTTTAATATCAAAATCCAAAGTCATAATTATTTAGAGTAACTAGTAAGAATAAAAATTCAAGTTTTAGATTAAATAATAATAAAATTTAAGTTGCATTTTTAGCTTAACTAGTAAGAATAAAATATGAAGTTAGATTATTAGATTAACTAGTAAGAATAAAACATAAAATTAGAATTTTGATATTATTCGTAAAAGCAAAACGATAGGTTACAATTCTTATATCAATTGTATGAAAAAACTTTGCTTATATCCGAAATAAATTGAATTTTTCTATACGATAAAGAAAATAATAGAAATGAAAGTTAAAAAATCAAAAAGAAAAAAGTTAGAAAGAAAAATTTAGGGAAAAAAGAAAAAGCTAAAAAGAAAAACTTAGGAAGAAAAAAGAAAAAGTTAAGAAGAAAAAAATCAAAAATTAAAAATCAAAAATTATTTGGAAGGAGCAGTATTTATGAAAATCACAAAAAAAGTACTAGGGTTAGTAATGGGTATGATTATGGCAGTAGGTGTTGTAGGATGTTCAAGTAAGACAAATGAAAGTTCGAATTCAAGTTCAAGCGGAAAAACAAAGATTGAAGAAATCAAAGAAAAAGGTAAAGTAATAGTAGGACTTAGTGCTGAGTATCCTCCATACGAATTTGTCACTATGAAAGATGGAAAAGACGAAATAGTAGGTGTCGATATTGAAATAGCTAAGGAAATAGCAAAAGATTTAGGTGTAGAACTTGAAATAACTAATATGGATTTTGATGGTCTTATCGGAGCTCTTAATGCAGATAAAATCGATATGATAATTTCTGCTATGTCACCAACAGAAGAAAGAAAAGAAACAACAGATTTTTCTGATATATACTATGCATCTACAAATGCAATCGTAGTCAAAGAAGGATTTGATGGAAAAATAGAAACTAAAGATGATTTAAAGAATTATACAGTTGGAGTTCAAAGAGGTTCAATTCAAGAACAATATGTTTCTGGTGAACTTGGACTTACTAAAGTGAAATCTCTTGTATCTGTTACAGATTTATCTCTTGATCTTCAAAACTCAAATGCAGATTTGGTAATAGTAAATGATAATGTTGCTAAAAATTTAGTGACTCAATTCAAAGGTCTAAAAGTGCTTGATACAACAGTTGGAGCAGAGGTACAAGAAGAAACAGCAGTAGGTATAAAGAAGACTGATAAAAATAAAGAATTCCTTGATTCCATCAACAAAACTATCAAGAAATTAAAAGATGCAGATCAAATAGCTAAATATTTGGAAGAAGCAACAGAACTTGCTGGAAAACAACAAAATCAATAGAAAGTAAAGATATAGAAAAAATAAAGGATGTAGAAAAAATAAAGGATGTAGAAAAAATAAAGGATGTAGAAAAAATAAAGGATGTAGAAAAAATAA
>JAISUA010000006.1 GCA_031272305.1 Clostridioides sp. | reverse complement strand
TAAATAAACATCATACAACGGGAGTTTCAATGGCATTTTGCATTTCCTCATTATTACAAATGGGGATTACCGTTTTTTTTTCAATATATTATATGAATAAGACAAATCATGAAAGAAATTACAGAAATATTTAAGTCTTTTGAAAACAGCGAAAGAAATAACGATGTTTACAATGTTCTATTAAAAAAGATACCTTTTTGGACTTATATTAGACCAACCGTGCTAAACCAAGTTGTTAAAAAAAACAATTTGGGCGAAGGAAACAAAAGTTCATTCAAGTTTAAACTTGACAAATTAATCAAAACAACTCTTATAGGGATAAGGGATCTAATAAGAATCAATAGGATAACAAAAATTGACTATTTGTTTTTTGAATCATCGAGAAGAATATCTGATAAAGAGCCTTATTGCTCGCAATTTTATGAAATTATTGAAAAAGATAAATATATGAAGTTATGCTATTCAGAAAGATGGTCTTATGATGAGGAAATTTTGTATTTAAATTTTTTCAAAGGGATATTTTATTTTATAAGTATAATAATGTCTCCATTTTCATTTTTGACGTTTAAACAATGTGATGTTCAGAGAATAAAAAACACAATTTCGGACATTCAAGAAGATTTACGGATTCCATTAAAACGCAAATACTTCGAATTACTGTTCTGGTATTTTTTCTTCACCTATTTAATAAAAAAGAGTAAGCCTGCAAAAGTTTTTTTTGTGTCAAATACTTTTTTTATTCCTTTAATAGCCGTATGTGAAAAGTATAATGTAGAAACTATGGAAATACAACATGGAGTAATTTCAACCTATTCTGTTAATTATAATTTTTCTAATCTCAATAGAAAGTATTTTTTTGCTGACAATTTATTATTATTAGGAAGTAGTTGGCTCTTTGTCAATTCTTTTATTCCTTCCGGTTCTAAAACTATTGTTATAGGGAATAATATATTATCCAAACAATTTTCAGCACAAAGTAAAAAAAGCCATATTTTATTTATTTCTCAAAAAATCATAAGAAAATACCTCATAAAATTCATCGTTACAAATTGTGATATACTTAAAAATGAACTAATTCTGTTCAAATTACATCCGAGAGAATTTCCCGACGTGAAAACGATACAAGAAGATTTATCAGGATTGTCATTGAATCGTCTAAACATAATTACGAATGAAAAAAGTTTAGATGAACTTTTGATTGATTCAAAACTTAATATAGGTTGTTATTCAATGGCTCTAATAGAGGGTGTTCAAATGAACATCCCTACTATTGTAATTAATTCTCCCTTATCAAAAGTTATTGATTTTCTTGTATTTGACAAATTGCAATATGTCTCATATAATGATAAGTTATCAGAACTACCTATATCCCTATCATCTGAAAATGCCTTGAAACCCGATTATTTTTCTTCTTCGAATATCAAGGCATTAGAACAAATAGTAAGAATATAGAATATCTGTTATGTTGAATATTAATAGCATATTATAATAACCTGTAAATCATCCATTTCATATAATTTTATTTCATTTTTATATATGAAATCAGTTTTGCTTATTTTATACCGCATATTTGTTTTTTTCTATAATATAATACTTAGACCACGTATTATGAGTGTTTATGTTCATATAAAATCAAAAATAGCAAAAACAAGTATAATCGATTTAAATGTTTTTGTTGATAGAAAATCGGTTATTGGAGGCTATTGTTATATTGCAAAAGGCACAATAATAACTAAAAGTATTATCGGGAATTATTGTTCGATAGGACCAAATGTAAAAATTGGATTAGGCGAACATGATTATAATCAAATATCGACATCAATGAGGTTTATTGGCTCTCCTTATGAAAAGTTGACTATGAAAGAGTGTTTTGTTGGTAATGATGTATGGATTGGAACCAATGCCGTAATTCTAAGGGGAGTAAGTATTGGAGACGGTGCGGTAATAGGTGCAAATGCGGTTGTCACTAAAAATGTTCCGCCATTTGCAATTGTAGTCGGTTGTCCGGCTTATGTAAAAAAATACCGCTTCGACAATCATAAAATAGAACAAATAACTAAAAGTCAATGGTGGAATCATTCGATATATGAAGCGAAAAAAATTATAAAAGTCTTAGAAAACGATTAATAGAATTGCATTTCTTGTACTTACTTGCGATAAATATTCTGACTTATGGCAGATGTATATACATTTTTTTTGAAAAACTGGCCTGATTGCCCTTATGATAAATTTTTAATAACCAATCATATCAACTTTAAAAATCAGCATTTTCAAACTATTATTATTGGAAATGATGAAAGTTGGTCTAAAACCCTGTTCAAAGCCATCAATATTTTAGAGAGAACATACAACTGCGTAATAATTGCTTTGGAAGATTTGCCAATAATTAAAAAAATAAATCAAGAACAAGTGCATTTTGTGATTAATTCATTTTTTGACGTTAATGGTAATTACCTGAATTTAGTAAACAGACCCAAACCAATGTCTTACTTTAATCGGTCATTTGGTTTGGTAGAAAAAGGTTCTTTATACAGACCTTCATGCGTATATTCATTATGGAATATCAATATATTAAAATCACTTATAGAAATAGATGAGAACGCATGGGAGTTTGAGAGATATGGAGCCGAGAGAAGTGATATATATGGTGGTTTCTACACCGTTTATAAAGGACTATTCAATATTATTAATACAGTTTCAAAGGATGTTGGGTAAGGGCAGAATACAAAAAAATATACAAACTTGGATTTGTGCCGGATATTAATAACCGTCAAATATTTTCTAAAAGACAAGAATGCACATATCAATTTCAAAAATTAATCTTTATCTTTTTCAATATAATTATACCTATTCCATGGAAATGATAGAAGAAAAATCGTATTTAAAATAAAAAACTATGAGAAATAGTTTTGAATCCGCATTGACGTTATTACAGATAAGTTATTATTATGAATCATTTAGTGTCTATAATTACTCCATTATATAATGCAGAACAATTCATTGCCGCAATGATAAAATCTGTTCTTAGCCAAACATATCAGAACTGGGAATTGTTAATAACTGACGACTATTCGACAGATAATTCAGTGGATATTGTACAAGCCTTTGCACAAATGGATTTAAGAATAAAAGTTTTTCTATCTGAGAAAAACGGCGGTCCTGGTGTGGCTCGAAACAATTCTATTGCACATGCACAAGGTAGATTTATTGCATTTTTGGATAGCGATGACCAGTGGAAACCGGACAAACTTGAAAAACAGGTCAAGTTTATGATAGAAAATGATTTGGCTCTGTCATACCACAGTTATGAAACTTTAAACGAAGAAGACCGAATTGTTGGTATAGTCAAATCGCCTAAAAAGGTAACATATAAAACAATGTTACGAAACAATTATATTGGTTGTTTGACTGCAATGTACGATACGGAAAAGTTAGTATATTTATCTATGCCATCCATTAAGAAACGGCAAGATTGGGCTATGTGGTTGTCAATTCTTAAACAAGTACCTTTCGCTCTTGGTTTACAAGAAAACCTTGCAATATATAGAGATAGTAGTAAATCTATATCATCAAACAAAATTAACTTAATAAAGTATAATTATCGCATATTTAGAAATCTAGAGAAATTTTCCGGCATCAAATCCTTCTTTCTCTTAGTTCAATTTATGTTCTTTTATATTTTAAAGAAAATTTATTTTTTTAAGGTATGAGTCTTATGCAAAACAATTCCCGTCTTCAATTCATTGATGCACTGAAAGGATTTTTGATAATCTTGGTACCTGCCTCTCACATTATTTTTTTCTATTATCCCGATGGCGAAAAATACCATCTGTTGAGATTTATAAT
>JAISUA010000236.1 GCA_031272305.1 Clostridioides sp. | reverse complement strand
TTCCATTATGAAATTATTTAACCAACTAACTGATTTGAAATCCAAGTGGTTTGTCGGTTCATCAAGAAGTAATATTTCAGGATTTCCAAATAAGGCTTGTGCAAGTAAAACTTTGACTTTTTCGCCACCTGTTAATTCTCTCATATATTTTGTAGACATTTCTTTGTCTATTCCTAGACCCATAAGAATTTTTTCGGCGTTGGTTTCTGCATCCCATCCATCTAGTTCAGCAAATTCACCTTCAAGTTCAGCTGCTTTTATTCCATCTTCTTCAGAAAAATCTTCTTTCATATATAGAGCTTCTTTTTCTTGCATTATATTCCAAAGTCTTTCATGGCCTTTTATTACTACATTTAGTACCATTTCATCTTCATATTCAAAGTGATCTTGCTTAAGTACTGACATTCTTTCTTTTTCTGTAATAGAAACTTCTCCATTGTTAGGTTCGATTTGATTAGAAAGGATTTTTAGAAAAGTTGATTTTCCAGCTCCATTTGCTCCTATGATTCCATAACAATTTCCTTTTGTAAATTTTAGATTGACATCTTTAAATAATTCTTTATCTCCAAAACGAATTCCTACATTTGTAACTTGTAACATTTGTTTTTTTCCTCTCTTATTGTTTTATGAAAATATCGCAATACTTACAATGATATACTAAATGCCTATTTTAGTCAAGTTCGAGATATGATTTGCATATCATATTTTTAGTTTTTATTAAAAAATATACCTCCACAAATAACCAAAATATATCCTACTATATAAAAATGTAAAATATACAAAGAGGAAGTGCCAGCTATTTCTACTACTCATTTTAAAAATGCCCCTACTGTAAGTGTTGCGATACCTGCATTGAAAATATTAAATCCAAAACGTGATATATTTTTATTTACAACTAGACAAACTGCAACAAATCCACCACCAATAAAAGGATAAATAAACATGAAGTCCATATAATCCGAACGAATTCCATGTCCAAACACTGCATAAACATTTGTAACTACTATACAAAAACACTAATTGCTAAATATGAGAAAATGCATTTTTTTATTTTTCTCCTAATATCCAATATAGACAATATCGCTTACCTCCCTCTCCCTTACTTTTTTGCCATTCGTTGTTGGTGAGTTTACAAGTTCTCCATTAAACCACATAGTCGATGAACCACCACCATCCAAATTATATGCTATACTACAACCTCTATCTTTAAAAATACTTGCTAATTCAAACAAAGACAATCCTTCATTTCCACTTGTTCTTCCTTCAGATACTATGAAAATATAATGCAATTCATCTATTTGCCCTATTGCAGTGCGAGGATTGCTGTTTGCTGAACGTCCTGAAATTTCTGTATCTTCATTTACTACAATTTCTCTACTCTCTATAAGTTCTGGACCAAAAGACCAAACTTGCCACAAGGAGTTTGTGTTTGATATTTCATTTCCACAGAAATATTAGCACTAAATTCAGCGTATTTCATTGGTACACCCCTCAGACCTGTTTGTGTATCTGTAAGACCTATTCCAGTTTCTAAGTGAAATAGTTTACTTGCTAGCATATTGCCAATTTTACTTCTAAAAGGTACACATTCTTTAGAAAAATTTCTTACACCTAAAATTAATTTATCAGGGTTATCTTGAAGAGCTTTAGCTACTCTACAAATATCATTAGGTCTATGCTGATAATCGCTATCAGCTGTAACATAACCGATTATATCAATATTTTCTGATAATAAATATGATATAGCTGTTTTTATTGCTACACCTTTCCCTTTGTTTTCTCTATGATGAAGTACGATGCAATTTTTTATTATAAGTTCATCCCAAATCTCATTCATTTCTACAGAATTGCCATCATCAACAACGATAACAAGTGGAGAAAATAAGTTTTTTAATTCGCAAACTAATGACACGAGTTTGTCGCTTGGATTGTAAGCAGGTATTATAACAGCTACTTTTGGATTCATTTAGCATTACCTCCTTTTTATATAATTTAAATTTTTTTAAACTAAATCATATTACACAAAGATAATGAACAATCAATTATTTTTATGTATTAATAGCTTTTTTATTTAAAATAAATTATATTATTCAAAGCTGAAAGTTATATGAAAATTATATTAAATTTGTGTGAAACTATTTTTTCGCTAGCAAAAAATAGTTATGCTGCAGAAAAACATATTGTCATATTCATTAGACATTTATCGTTTTATACGTTATCATATTTATATGAGTGCATTTATTTAAAAAGCAAGAATACTCGGTACTTTTCTGCCTAAATGAATTGCCCCATTCACTTACATATGTACAGTGTAAAACAGTTGTTCCTTTAGGAATTAGTTAATTTTTGTCTATACATATGTTAGATTATATTTATGTTTTCATATTTAAATTTAAAAAATTAAGGAGTCTTTTATATAAATGAACACAAATATTTTGACAAACGATAAATTAAGTTTAGGAAATAAATTTTTGAGGTATCTCATCCCATCAGTGACATCAATGTGGATTTTTTCAATGTACACAATGGTAGATGGAATATTCGTCAGCAAAGGCGTAAATTCTCTAGCTCTTGCTTCTGTAAACATATCTATGCCTTTTATCAATTTTATTTTTGCAATATCACTACTCTTATCTACAGGTGCATCTACTTTGATTGCCATTTATATAGGTAAAAAAGATTTGAAATCTGCAAGCAAGCTCTTTACTTTTAGTATAGTGACAATAGTTTGTTTGTCTATTTTTATACTTATAGCAACTTATCTGAATTTGGATAAGCTAGCTATAATTTTAGGAGCAACTGATTCGACTATAGATATGGTCAAAAATTATTTAAGAATAATTATTTTTTTCAATGGATTCTATATAGTATCATACTCACTTGAAGTCATAGTAAAAGCAGATGGATTTCCTATACTTGCAACTATAGGAGTAATAATTTCTGCACTAACTAATATTATCTTGGATTATATATTTGTTATAAAGATGAATTTTGGAATAGAAGGAGCAGCCTATGCTACAGGAATATCTCAAATTTTTTCTACTCTATTTTTTATATCTCATTTTTTTAATAAAAGATCTACACTTAAATTTTGTAAATTTGAGCTTGATTTTAAATCCTTAAGAAAAATGATTGCTATAGGATTTCCAGATTCAATCACTGAGTTTAGTACAGGTGCTGTTCTTCTATTGTTCAATGTAAGTATACAAAAATATATTGGAGATATAGGAATAGTCTATTATAGTATTATAAATTATATCAATATACTTGTAACTATGACGATGTCAGGAATAACTCAAGCACTTCAACCTATTTCAAGTTATTATTTTGGTGCAGGAGATAAAGAAAAAATAAATAAATTGTTTAAGATGGGAATAAAAACGATAACTTTCACTTCGATAGGAATATTTATTTTATGTATAATTTTTTCAAGACACATAGTTTCCCTCTTTATAAATGAAAATATAGAAACTATATTAGAAGCAACAAGAGTATTTAAAATATTTTCGTTTTCATTTTTATTTTTAGGATTCAATATTTTGATATCAGGATTTTTTGTATCAATAGCAAAACCTATTATTTCTACTATAATATCTGTGTCGAGAGGATTCATCATTGTTAGTATATCACTATTTTTGATGGTGAATTTATTTGGTGGAGAAGGAATTTGGTATACAACAATAATCTCTGAGATAATTTGCATTGTAATATCAATCATTCTATTTCGTAAATCAAAACTATAGTTTCTTTCGTATTGAAAGATTTTTTACTAAAAAATAACTTTAAACTTAACTAAGTTCCTTTCATGTTCTTAATGTTATGCTTAAATATACATTTAATCGATAAAGAACCATTCTTATACAATTATCAATATATTGATAATTTAAAGAAATAACTACATTCTCAAAAAATAAAGAGTTGATGAGTAAAATTCATCAACTCTTTGTTTTTCATTCTTGTTTTTCATTTTCATTTTTATAAATCTATTTTGCTTTCATCGCTTTTATTTTTAAAGGTAATGTAAATAGGTTTATAAATCCTTCTGCATCTTTGTGACTGTACAATTCACTGTTTCCGAATGAAGATATACCTTCATCATAAAGAGCGTTTTCTGTAAATATTCCAGCTGGTTTTATATTTCCTTTATATAGTTT
>JAISUA010000221.1 GCA_031272305.1 Clostridioides sp. | reverse complement strand
CAAAAAATAAATAAACAAAATGATAAGAAAAAAACAAATATAAAAAATGTATTTCATATTTTGAAGTATATAATATATTTTTGCGTACAGTTATCCAAAATTATTTTTAATGAAATAATTGAGAGAATGAGATTTTCGATTTCATCAAAGCTAAAACTGATGTATTTTTTTAGAATTGTAGTTTTATTGATTTCAGTGAATATCATATATACTGTATCATATGTAGGTTTTTTATTTTTCAATGCAGATAGGACTCTAAGTAATAATTGCAATATCTATGCTGAATACATTGAAAAAAATAAATTAGATGGAAAGTCTAAATTAAGTAGTAATGTAAAAAATGAACTGGAGCTCCTTAGAAGTGAAAAAGATATTTTTGTAGTCATCTCAAAAAAATTAGAAGAAGATAGTGATGAAAGTGTAGCAGACAAAATCTTAAAAGATAGTGATGAAAGTATAGTAAACGAAACATCAAAAAATAATCTTGAAAGTATAGTAAATGATACACAAAAAGATAGTGTTGTAAGTGATGAAAATGATATAAAATATTACAGCATTATGGATATTGCAAAGAATACATTTGGCGATGTTTTTTATAATACGAGTTCTTTATCTGAATTAGAAAGTACAGGTGAACTTAAATTTTCACCTATAAAAATATTTTCACAGGAACTCTATATAGAATTTATAGGTCTTAGAAATTCTAATTCCAATACTAATATTAATTCTAATGATATAAAATCAGTTAGAGATACGATTATTTTTCTAAGAAAAAATCAGGTTATAAATATAAATGGAAATGATATATTGAATTTAATCGATTATTTGATAATCATAAGTATGGTTTTAGTTGTATTGCAATTGATTCAAATTATGATAAGTCTAGGAAAATCAACTAGAAAGACAAAGAAAATTTTGCAACCAATTAAAGATATGGACGAAACAATAAACAATATAACTGCAAATAGTATTTCTACTAGAATAAATATTTCAGGTTCGCAAAATGAACTTAAAGATTTATCAAAGACCTTTAATCAAATGTTAGATAGAATAGAAAATTCATTTGAAATACAAAAGCAATTTGTATCAGATGCATCTCATGAGCTTAGAACACCTCTAGCTGTGATACAAGGATATTCTAAAATGCTCAAACGATGGGGAAAAGATGACAGAGCAATACTTGAAGAATCAATAGATGCTATAGAATCTGAATCAGAGAGTATGAAAAATTTAATAGATCAGTTGCTTTTCTTGGCGAGAGGAGATAAAAATACTCAATCGTTTTCAAAAGAAAAATTTAAGATGAATAAATTAATAGACAATGTAGTGAAGCAATTTTTGATAATTGATGAAGGATGTCACATTATAGAAGTAGATATAAATGAAGAATTTGAGATAGAAGCTGATATAAACCTTATGAAAGAGTGTCTTAGAATATTCGTAGACAATAGTATAAAGTATACTAAAGAAGGTGGAAAAATAACAATTTCATCGTATTTAGTAGAAAATAAATTACAATCAACTAAACATATTGCAGATGATAAACTACAATCAACAAAAATGGCAACTATAGTTATAAAAGATAATGGAATAGGAATTTCTAAAGAAGATATTCCAAAAATATTTGATAGATTTTTTAGAGCTGATAAATCTAGAACAAGAAAAACTGGAGGAACAGGTCTAGGTCTATCGATTGCAAAATGGATAGTGGACAAGCATCAAGGAACAATAGACGTAAGTAGCAAAATAGACGTTGGAACAATATTTTTGATCAAAATTCCACAATAAAATTTTCTTCTAATAAGAAAACTTATCATCACTTGAAAAAAGATTTATTTTGTGTTACAATGTAATGTGTGAAAATATTATGCTGAATGAGAAAGAGTGGGGCAGAAAAGGTCGCACTCTTTTGTTTATGAAAGAAAAGGTGGTGAAAAATCAAATGAAAAAAGAAATTGAATCACTTATTGAGGATATTGCACAAGATGTCGCTAATAAGAATAATTTTGAGCTTGTGGATGTAGAATATGTAAAAGAGGCTGGAGAATATTATTTAAGAATTTATATAGATAAAGAAGATGGAATAGCTCTTTCTGAATGTGAACTTTTCAGTAGAGAGATAAGTCCTATTTTAGATGAAAAAGATCCTATAGTAGAAAATTATTATTTGGAAGTATCTTCTCCTGGACTTGATAGACCTCTAAAAAAAGCTAAGGATTTTGAAAGATATAAGGGAAGAGATGTTGAATTAAAATTATATAAAGCAATTAATGGAACGAAAAATTTCGAAGGAAAACTTATCGAACTTACAGAGGACAATGTTATAAAAGTAGAAATAGATGGAGATATAGTTGGATTTGATAAGAAAGAAGTAGCGATAATTAGACTAGCAATAAAATTTTAATATAGATACAAAAAATTTTAATCTAGATAAAAGTAGATGTAGAAAAATTTTTATGAAAAGAAATAAAGAATCAATATACAAAAATTTTATGTAAGACAATAAAGAATCAATATACAAAAATTTCATGTAAGACAATAAAGAATCAATATACAAAAAATTTTATGTAAGACAATAAGGAAATAATATACAAAAGAATTTTATGGAGGAAATTCAAAATGAATCATGAATTTATGGAAGCGTTAGAAGAACTTGTTGCTGAAAGAGGACTTGATAAAGAGATTCTTCTTGATACTATTGAACAAGCAATTCAAACTGCATATAAGAAAAATTTTGGCTCAGCTCAAAATGTTAGAATTGAATTTGATGAAAGTGGAGTGAAAGTTTATACTCAAAGAACAGTAGTAGACGAATCAGATTTATACGACAATTTTCTTGAAATTGGGATAAATGAAGCTAGAAAAATCAATCCTAATTATGAAATAGGAGATATAATTGAAAAAGAGATAACAACTAAAAATTTTGGTAGAATAGCTGCACAAACAGCCAAACAAGTTGTAATACAAAGAATAAGGGAAGCAGAAAGAGATATAGTTTATAAAGAATTTATGGACAAAGAAAATGAGATTTTGACTGGAGAAATCGATAGAGTTTCTAAGAATGTAGTATATGTTAACCTTGGGAAAATAGAAGGAATTATGCCTCAAAATGAACAAATTCACAATGAATTTTACAAATCAGGTGACAAGAAGAAATTCTACGTTCAAGAAGTAAAATTAACAAGCAAAGGTCCTCAAATATTACTTTCAAGAAGTAATCCTGGATTTGTGAAGAGATTGTTCGAAGAAGAAGTTCCTGAAATTTTTGAAGGTATTGTTCAAATAAAATCAATAGCTAGAGAATCAGGATCAAGAACAAAGTTAGCTGTTAGTTCATTTGATGAAAAAATAGATCCGATAGGAGCTTGTGTAGGACCTAAAGGAATCAGAGTAAAAAGTGTAGTAGATGAACTTGGAGACGAAAAAATAGATATTATAAAATATGATGATGATATGTCTAAATTTATATCTTCAGCACTAAGCCCTTCGAAAGTTGTAAGTGTAGAGATAAATGAAGAAGAAAAATCAGCTTTTGTAGTTGTTCCAGATGATAAATTATCACTTGCAATAGGTAAAGAAGGACAAAACGCTAGACTTGCAGCCAAACTTACTAATTGGAAGATAGATATAAAGAGTGAATCTCAAGAAAAAGAAATTAGAAAGAATCAAAATATGCTAGATAAAGAAAATAACAATGATTTGGCAGATGATATTTCAGAAGGAGCTTTTGAATCAAATACAAGTGATTTTCTTTCAAGTTTTGGTAAAAGTCTTATTAATGACGAAGTAGAAAGTGGTGAAGATTTTCTGGATAAGCTAATGGATGCTCAAATGGATGCTAAAATGAGTTCTAATGATTTTGAAGGTTTTTTTGAT